>NZ_JADDYK010000027.1:0-291 GCF_015163615.1 Vibrio sp. OPT18 | reverse complement strand
TCATAATCAGTGAAAACGAGTAGGGCGGGACACGTGATATCCTGTCTGAATATGGGGGGACCATCCTCCAAGGCTAAATACTACTGACTGACCGATAGTGAACCAGTACCGTGAGGGAAAGGCGAAAAGAACCCCTGTGAGGGGAGTGAAATAGAACCTGAAACCGTGTACGTACAAGCAGTAGGAGCACCTTCGTGGTGTGACTGCGTACCTTTTGTATAATGGGTCAGCGACTTAATTTTAGTAGCAAGGTTAACCGTTTAGGGGAGCCGTAGGGAAACCGAGTCTTAA
>NZ_JADDYK010000002.1:0-1041 GCF_015163615.1 Vibrio sp. OPT18 | reverse complement strand
GGCGTTGTTGATCAAATCAGCTTGAAGATCAACGATGCCATATTTGACTAGCCGTTAGCTTCTAACGGGCATACCTAGTCCTATGACTTTGTTTATAGCTTTAACATTCGCCATGATCTCGCCCACTTGAGCGTTGTAACATCTCAAGCTCAGTTTACCGCTTGTCAGTCCTTTATATCGGGACATTGCAGTCTCAGATATTGAGCGATAGTGATAACCAGATTGGGCTTTCCATTCCGCTATTGTTCCATTTTTCAGAGCTGTTACTGCTTCGTTTCTGGGATGGCCATCTTCCCAAAGTGCTGCACTCTTTCGAGGCGGTATCAGCGGAGTACAACCTTTCTTTTTCAGAGTCTCGTAGCAGCTTTTGGTGTCATATGCACCATCGGCAGATACGGCAGTGACCTTTCTGCGTAGTGGGTTGAGCAACGTCGGTAGCACTTCACTATCGCCAACATTGACAAGGCTGACTTCCGCACTAATAGCTTCGTGAGTATCCACATCAACAGCTAAGTGCAGTTTGCGCCATGTTCTGCGTTTTTCTGCACCATGCTTTTTCACTTTCCATTCACCCTCACCAAAGACTTTGAGACCAGTCGAGTCAATGGCAATATGGCGAATAACTCCTCTAGATTTATTGCGATATTTGATCTGAACTGTCTTCGATCGTTTACTGATACAGGTGTAGTCAGGGGACGTCAGCGGAACATCCAATAGCTCAAAGACAGAGTCAATAAAGCCTTGAAGAGCACGTAATGGCAGAGAGAAGATACCCTTAATCATCAAGGCAGTTTCAATTGCTGTATCAGAGTATTGGAAGCCTCTACCACGCTTACCATGATGGATTTTGCATTGCCATGCATCTATGGCTGAGTCATCTATCCAGAACGTAACCGAACCACGTTTGCACAGAGCCTTATTGTACTCCGCCCAGTTAGTTATCTTCTTTTTCGCTTTACCCATGTCACCACCGTTCTAACTATCACAAAGGTTCAGATCACGGGACTTGGAAAAGGTTCAACTGATTTAGGCAACAACGCC
>NZ_JADDYK010000026.1:0-2759 GCF_015163615.1 Vibrio sp. OPT18 | reverse complement strand
AAACAAAGTCATAGGACTAGGTATGCCCGTTAGAAGCTAACGGCTAGTCAAATATGGCATCGTTGATCTTCAAGCTGATTTGATCAACAACGCCCCTAGACTTCGTTACAAAACAACCAACTAGAAACAATACAAGCTATCATTAATAATGGCTCTGCACTTTTGGATTGATGATAGGCAGGCGATAAAATGATATCCACAAACAGAATAAGCGCGGGAGGCCGCGTCGGTTCAGTGATTTAGCTATCACGACAGCACTCATGGTGAAACGAGTTTTTTCTATGCCATTGAGAGCGCTGCAAGGATTTATCGACTCGATATTTAGGTTAGCCCATGTACCGTTAAGTTGTCCGCATTACACCTGCATCAGTCGTAGAGCCAAGCAAGTTGAGGTTTCATTTAAGACTAAAACGAGAGGAGCGATACAGCACCTAGCTATTGATGCTACTGGCCTTAAGGTTTATGGCGAAGGTGAATGGAAAGTCAAAAAACATGGGACGGATGGCAAGCGTAGAGTCTGGCGAAAGCTTCATATTGCCGTCGATACCAACACTCATGAGATCATTGCCGCTGAGCTAAGTTTATCGACGGTTACAGATGGAGAAGTACTCCCGAACTTACTGAAACAAACACGCCGAAGTATCCTTGAGGTGTCTGGTGATGGCGCTTACGACACGAGAGCGTGTCACGCTGCTATTAAGATTAAGGGAGCTATTGCGCTTATTCCCCCAAGAGAAGGGGCAGCCTTCTGGGAGCGTGGTCACCCTCGAAATCTCGCCGTGGGTTGCCAGAAATTATACGGCTCAAATAAGTATTGGAAAGAGCGGTATGGATACCACAAACGTTCACTCTCAGAAACAGCGATGTATCGAGTTAAACAGTTGCTAGGAGGGAAACTGAGCTTAAGAAATTACAATGCCCAGGTGGGTGAAACTTACGCGATGATAAAAGCGTTGAACAAGCTTACTGGGTTAGGTATGCCTGAAACTTGTCGTATTGATTAAGAAATACGCGAAACGGGGTAGTTCTATCTTTAAATTTAATTACGCAACAAAGCCCCAAATTTTGGCGGCAAGCTGTTGTTTATTCATGTTTAACTCTAGACGTTAGTAGTTGATGAATAGCTTTAATAGTGTAGCCATCTCAATTGGTGGAGAGTGGCTTAGCACCAGCTATCGATATTGTGGCCATTCTATCATGTATATCTACCCGACTGAGAGTAGATACGAATAGTGCTTCTGAAAATTATTTTTCTTTGCAATTTATGTGAGTGGGCATAAAGCCAGCAGCTTTCGCTACTGGCCTAAGTCATTGCTATGCTCGATTCTCAATCCATTCATCCAATTCATGCTCAACCCATGCGGAGGCTCGCTCTCCAAGCGATACATTGTGTGGAAACTCCCCGTTAGCCATCATTTTGTAGATGGTCGACTTACTTAACTGCACTCTTTCTATCACTTCTTTTAAACGAACTAATCTCATGAAATTCTTCCTCTATGGTTATCACTCATGAGATAGAGTTGAAGTGTAAAAATTTCCTTAACCTGCTATCGGTTGGCTTATTTTTAGGTCGTCCCGTGATTGGTTTCCGCTCCTGTCAGTAACATCAATCATGCTTGTGCTCGTGGCCTCGCGGATGATGGTTGTCTTTTCTTTGATCTTTTCTCTCTCGGCTTTCTCGGCTGCCTTCCTTTCTTTTTTGATTTACTGACAAATGAACCTATCGTGCTTTGAACGTCAATATCATGATTCGTACTGACATTAGCTTGCCTGCTTAGTACGTAGAACAAGCAGCGGTGTCGGTGGTCAAAATCCTCATGATCTTTATTGAGCTCAAGCAGAGGTTGAGTAAGAAAGGAGCAAAGTTCACTGATGTCGTATTGGCTTGTCTGTGTGGTCGTTGCCCACGTTCGCGTAATGTCTTTCGTCAGTTTTTTTCTGATTTGGTATTCATTTGCTATCGGTTGGTAGGGAGCTGCATCTAAAAACATCGTGAAGCGGTAGCTGATTGCGCCAGTGTCAGATATTTCCTTTTTCCATATCACACTAATCTTGTCACGCTGTCTGTAATGACAGAATCGATAAAACCACTGATTGAATAACGCCTTGGCTTGATGGTTGTGCTTTCTGGGTATACCCAATCGAAACCGAAATACATAACTGTGACCAAAACGACTTAAGACGCTTCGATAAGCAAAATAGAGTTTTTCTATCAGTGGCAACGAAAGACCGCCATCCACCGTATCGATTTGGTACTCACGGAACCATTCACTCTCAATCACATTATCTTCCATAACGCTTATCCTGCTTTGCTTTCAACTCAGCCATCTTGATTAGCTTCTCATCTCGCTCTTGAATCTTTTCCAGTATCCAATTTTGAATATCTTGATATCGCCAGCCAATGGCTCTTGCACCTAGGGACACGGATTGAGGAAAAGTATCTTCCTCCATAAAGCTGTAGATAGACGCTCTGGAAAGACCGCTGATATGAATCACTTCTTTAAGTCTTATCAAGCGATTCGGATGTCCAGTGTTTGAATGGTTTGGGTTCATGATTATTGCCTTTGTTGGTATCACTCAAACAAAGACGCAGGTCTGTATTTTTTATCTCAACAAGTCTCAGTCGGTCTCATAGTGGATTTGGATTCGATTGAAGAATTATTCACATACATATCATTCTCTTGAGCATTGCATTTATTGATACAAGGAAAAGATATGGAAACGCTATATACATTTAACGATCCCGTTACAGAGCACCA
>NZ_JADDYK010000025.1:0-377 GCF_015163615.1 Vibrio sp. OPT18 | reverse complement strand
GAAAACCAGGTACCAACATCAACGCGCTACTTTATGAGCGAAAAGCATCGAGAAAGCACCACGCTTAAGCTCGATATGCTTGCGCATTTCGCGCATGACCTTGGTGAGCCTGAGCTTGCAGGATCCATTTTAGCGGCAGCGTCTGAACTTGGTAGTGACGCTGTTTCACCCATGCCAATGTAAGGGGAATAACCATGATCGTAAAAACTGAAAACAACCTGCTTTTTGATAGCTCACACCCAAAATGCCAGCTCCACTATGCTCGAACTCACGGTCGTGGATTTGCTTTTATCCAGTGTCTCGATACTGGCTTGGATGGTAAGGCGGAAAGGATAAAGCGCTACTGGGGTTTTTATGCCGACTCTCTTGATGAAGAA
>NZ_JADDYK010000024.1:0-11084 GCF_015163615.1 Vibrio sp. OPT18 | reverse complement strand
TATAAACAAAGTCATAGGACTAGGTATGCCCGTTAGAAGCTAACGGCTAGTCAAATATGGCATCGTTGATCTTCAAGCTGATTTGATCAACAACGCCAGTTTACAATAACAAAAAGGACGAAGTTAACTTCGTCCTTTTTCTTTATAACAAGCCCCTATTAAGACACTTATTAATCGCTATCACTGTGTTATTTTTGTCACTACAGACAAAGACGCATTATCACTATAAGTATCTACAAACAAAAATCCTTCCAGTTTAACTTTACCTTTTGTGTTAAACAGAGTTTCAAACGCATTATCAATATATTTATCTAATGAACAACATGACACTAGAAAATTATCTGTTTGCACTAAAAAACTACACCCCGGATAAGACATATCATCGACAGGTTGAATATTCTTTTTAGTAAGGCTACTTTTTACAATAAAACCAGTCACGCCAAATTGATTCATATTAATATCCTGAAAGCTTGATTATTAATCGTAAATATTTAGAAATAATAGGCGAACAATAAAGTTCACTTTAACAATGGATGATTATGAGCTCACTTCAAATGCTTCTGATAACACCTCTACAGAGGTTTCAGAGACAAACTCACCATCAACAAAGTACTTAACGTTTGCACCTTCCTTCACGCCGGTTACCGTTGAAGAAGTGCCGTCAACATAAGTCACTTCCATCTCAATAGTATTTTCGTCAATGGTTCTTATGTGACTGTCTTCAATGTTGTGGTACGTCAGAGGATCAATCGGTGCATCACGCAATGAAGGATCAAGATCGCTATTAATATCAATCATTGTCTCGACTTTACTATCAAAGATATGCGGAGTGCCGTCGAAAGGGTTTGACCCCGTCCAGAACTCAATTGAGTTAACAACGAAGTAATCTGCCAATGTTGTAAAGCCATAAACGGGTACCAATAAGAAGTTAACACCGCCACGTGCATAGCGGTTATCAACAACCTTTATGTTGAACTCCATTAACTTTTTAGTCGTGAAATTGCTACCGACACAACCGCTAAGAATTGGGGCAAGTAACAGGATACCCGCAAGCTTGATCGAACTCTTTTTACTGAAGATTTTCATTTCATCTACCTACGACTTAGAAATAGTAACCGAATTCAATACCAACAGAGGTATCGTCAAATTCATACATAGTTACGGATGCATTCACATCAACATTGCCGTTAGTCCAACCCAGCGCATTTTCAAACACAGTGTCGACATCAGAATCCAAGAAGTAAGTAAAATCACCGCGGTAATACATGTTACCAAATGGCACCAAAACGCCCGCTTCTAGGTCAAAGCCGTCGCTCACATCACCAGTTGAATAGTTGGCACCCACGTTCCATGCACCAAAGCCAGCATCAGCGACGTAGTTACCACCGACGGTAAGATTGTCGTAGTCTCCAGAGATATTCCACTCACCATCAATAACAATGTTATTTGAAATATTGTATTGGCCAGATAGTGTAATGACATCTTCTCTATCATAATGGTCATTTAATTTATCATTACCAAAGTCAATATCAAGAGTATCGTAGCTTAAACCGATGCTAGCTTTATCATTAATACCGTAGGTAGCTTCAACGCCTATTATATTCACGTCATATCGATCAAACTCTTGTGTATCGTATCCAGCTTTAATACTACTCTGAACATTTCTGACATCTTGATTGTGATAATTATTTTCAGCTTGTACCTCTTGTTCTACATTTTCTGAATTCGTTGTATCGTTTGCAGATACTACACTAGAAAAAGAAATAACAAATAAAGAAGATAATGTTAAAAGTTGTGTTTTCATGATATTCCAATGGTTAAATTTCAATGCCAAAATGGCAGTGTTAAAATTAGGCTATTAAATTAGCCGTTGTTTTTAGGCAATAAAAAGCCACGCCATAATTTTAAAAACATGGCTTTTTATTAATGTGAATTAATTAGATGTTAATTATCGATATAAATCGTAAGGCGATAGATTATTTTTCTACCGCACCGCCGAGAGTTTTACCCAATCGAAAGTTGATGACCTTATGAGAAATTGCATTGTCCTGATAATGGAGTTCAGACATGTCGACAATATTATTGTAAGCAACCGTCACTTGACCGTTTTCTTCAGTCACTAATACTTTTTGGCCAAAAGCATCCAATCCAATACTTGGGAAATCGGTCATTGCTTTTGCACCTGGCGCTGGTCCACCAAAAACGAGCAGGGTCGCATTAGGTAATGACTCACCAATCGCTTCTGCTCTAGCCTTAAAATCCCAGTTCATAAACCAAACCGTGTCACCTTGAGCAAGAACATCTCGTTTAATATTGTTCAGTGTCGTTTCAAAATCATACTCTGATACTAATGTTTCAATGCCGTAGTTCTTTGTTAAGCCTTCGCTCTGAACTGGTGCAATGTTATCTAGCTCATTAGTTAGCGATGCCGTTTTTTCTGCGTACTGCTCAAGGGCTTCGTTATCCATTATTCCGTGTCGCTTTTGAATAAACTGAGCATCGGTATAAATTACTTTTTGCTCGCCATTTTCAACATAATTCAAAACACGAAATGGTAAATCGAGCCCTACTTGTAAACTGTCTTTGAGCAACTGAGTATTCAGCTGGTCGTCGGTATAAAAGTCCACTCGACTTGGTGCTAAATATTCATTTGCCTGTTCAGCTAATCGAGAATGGTCGATAGTTAACACTTTATCTAACCCGTTATCTTCAGCGTTTTTATCAACAATGAGCACACTCTCATCAACGGCATTTAGTTGAGATTGATGAGCGTTCTGATCAACGGTCGTTTCGCAACCTAGAATGGGCAGAACACACAAAGCAATTAAAGACAGTTTTTTCATAGATAACCTCTTTAGAGTTTGAAAATGATTGAAGACAAAACGAAACAATCAAATCTATTGAATATTATGATCGGAAACAAAGTCTTCAAGAACTGAGTGGGCGCGCTTTAGGTCACCATCATTCAAATGGACTAAGTACCCATACAGCGCTTTTTCATGCTCTACCATATAAGTCATTTCTTTTTCATAACCGACTGGGCTGAATGCTTGAATATCCTTAAGCTGATGAACAAATCGCTCTGCGCTGCCCTCTAAATATCTCGCCCCTAAATATGGCATCACTTTCAAAGACAACGTCACTGTTTTAGCAAAAAACTTATCTTTACAATGAATAGTGCTATCAACACCGTATTGTTTGCGGACAGGGTTCATCACAATGGTATTGTGTTGCTCCATTTTACTGAGCAAGTCCAAGCTGTTTGCTGTCATACTGCCTGGCGGGTTATGTTTGAGTTCAGAAAATACCTGTTTACCTAAGTTTCGAAATACCAACTCATACTTAAGTCCCTTCGCAAACTCTCTGTACTCAGCTTTCTCAATTCTCGTCATCATATTTTCTCCACTCATAGCAACGAACGATGGCAAAGTTAGCACCATTATCATGAGGAACTTGCCCCACTTTAATTGGCTGTTATAGCAAATCATCAACAGGGGTCTCGCCTAGCCAGATATTCCTTAAAGCAACACTCTGTTTTGAAGATGCTTTAGCCTGATACACAACGTCATTGTTATATTGAATCTGCATCGTTTCCCCTCTGTAGATAATGGCAATCACATCGCCTTTAATCAGCGGAATGGATAGGCTATCCACTAGTTTTTGAATATTTGAGTCTTTCATATTGATGCCTGGGTTTGACTCTTCCAACGCCTCAATAGTGGCTGTTGTGACTTTTTCTTGTGTTAACTTCTCAGGCGTAAACGTCAATAGAAGTGCGCTATCACCTTCTTTGCTTTTCAAGTGACTAATATCGTAATAGTCGACAAACCATAATGTGCGAGTATTTTCTGCGACCATTCGATAATCATCGTATGCCCACGATTCAAATTGCGCGTGCGAAGACTCGGCTTTTAGCTCGTGACTGAACGCTTCCCCGGCCATCACAAGAGTCATCAACAAAAATGTTACTTTGTATCTCATTGGTATCTCTTCCTACATTCAGATTTAAACATCGCAGGTACTCGCTCATGCCGAGATGGGTCTAAGACGCTAGCTTCATCATGTCGAGAGAATCTAATCTCTCCACCTTTCTCGAGCTCGGAAATGTCAAATGAACCAAAATGCTGTTTGCAATATTCGATGCTTGAATTGGTCGATATTTTTTCATTCTGCCTATCATCATCGGCTTAAGTACCTTAAGAGCACCTTGAAGTAACTTTTCGTCAGTTCTCTTCTCCTGTCGATCCCCTGCTAACGGGCCCGGGTGTAGGAAAGTCGTTTTCTCAAAATCAAGTAATTCAACGTCATTTTCCATCTCCCCTTTGCAGCGAAGGTAATGCGAGCGAGCTTTACTATCAGCTCCAAGACATGACACGACGATCAAGTGTTTCACTCCAAGATCTTTCATGTTTGCTGCGGTCGACACGACTAGATCAACATCAATTGCACGAAGTTTATCTTTGGTACCCGATTTTTTAATCGTGCTACCTAAAGCGATGATCCCAACGTCCGGAAGATCTGAATCTGAATGGATTGCAGGAACACTTAGATTACTGTCAATTATCTGCTTCAATTTCTGGTGCTGCGTATTGAGTTCACGTCGAGACAGTGCGTAAACAGTACTGATATTCTGACTGCCTAATAAAGTACTCAGCGTTTCTCGTCCAACTAAGCCACTCGAACCAGCAATAATGATTGATCTATTCATATGAAATTCACCGTTTAAAGTTATGTCGTCTCGACGTTGTATATATAATAAACGCAACAAACCGACCGGTCTAGTCAGAATATTGTCAACTTTGTCAGAATTAGACTGATCGGTTTACATATTCGAAGATGAAACGCATTGGGCTCTGGAACATAGATCTGATTAGTGAGGGGTTGAAACGCGAACGCTCGACAAGTTTTGGGGAGACCGTTACTGATACTCCAAGAACCGGTAAGAGCCGATTTAAGTATCAGTATAGATATAGATGACTTGATCATTGAATGAGTCGTTGAAGTGTTTGGTACTTAAAACCGAGCGAGAGCTCAATGAGGATATCTAAGGGGACAAGCTTTCAAATCGCCAATGGCGACGAAACAACATGAACACTTCACGTGTTAGGAGTTAGACTCCGTTTCGCGCACTGCAAATTGTGTAAATTAATCTATTTATTGCTGAATATTCTCAAGAACAGACTCGGGAATAATATTCTCTATCGCCACATACTGACCAACATCTAGGAATGCGAAACAGCTATAAGCCAAGCTACTCCAGCCTAAAATAGACAATGTCAGCATGCCAAATGTTTTCACGCCACTTTGATTCAATCGTTTCGAAACAAAGGTATAACTCGGAATTCCGACTAAGACAGGAGCCAAAATAGCCATCGACAGTTGGCCGTATTGATTCCATTTTTTCATGAATTTTCTGAGTTTTGGTTTAAAGACAGCGCCTTTTTGTTTCTTAAATAAAGTTGAATAGACGGGAGCAATTTTCCAACCTGCATACGCAGCTATCATCGCTGGGATTAAATTAAACAACAGCATTTCTGGGTAGGAGTAAGATAGAAACGCGGCAATAGCAGGCCCTGAATAGGTTTTCCAAAGGCTCAATAGCGCCATCGATAAACCAATAGCCAAGTATGTTTCAAATGCTAATGTCATGCTTTGATCTCCTCTCTCCGGTTTTCTGCTTCAATGATCTGATTGTCTAATTTGAAGTGTTGAATGAATAATACACAACGCAGACCGACCGGTCTAGTTGTAATTTTATTATCCTATGAGGACCTAGAAATCTGAGGGGTACATACTCAAACCAGTGAATGAGTATTGGCGTCAATCTCGCAGCCGTGTAGACTCTAATTAAGGATAATCATTAACTTGAAAAGGAAAGAGTTTTGGCTGAATTCAAATACAAGCAACTAACTCAAGAAGAACAAGACAAGCTAGATGCCGCTTCATTTCGTCGCCTATTATCTCATCTAGACAACAATAAAGACGTGCAAAACATCGACCTAATGATTTTGGCTGGCTTTTGCCGAAATTGCTTTAGCAAATGGTATGCAGCAGAAGCTGAATTGATGGGAGTCGATTTAGATTTAGACGATGCACGTGAACGTGTTTATGGCATGACTTACGATGAATGGAAAGCTAACCATCAACCGAAAGCGACGCCTGAACAATTGGCCGCGTTTGAAGCTCGCCAAGCGAAAAAGAGTTAAGAAATTGGACACCAAATAAGAGTTCGTATCCTGAGCGAAGTTTTATTTTCGATTGAACGCATTCCTACTTTCAATCATCAATATTTAGCAAACAAAAAGCCCAGTAACTGCCTCCAATAGTTGGACGCCAGTTACTGGGCTTTCCTTATCAAGCTTTAAACTTAAGGGCTATAACAACTTTCTATAGTCTAGCCCTTAGTTTTACCAACTAACCGTGAGAGGTTCTGCCCACGTTGTCATGGCTAAGCTCTTTGTTTAGTTCCGCTTCCACGTGACCCGGAGAGCGTGTTGAGCCAGAAATCAGTCGGTACATCGCAGGGATAACGAACAGAGTAACCAATGTCGCGAAGCCCATACCGAAGAAGATAACCGTACCTACTGCCACTCGGCTTTCATAGCCTGCGCCCGTTGAAGTAATCAATGGGATTGCACCCGCTAGCGTCGTGAATGCCGTCATCATGATTGGACGTAAGCGTCGAGCCGAAGCATCAATGATCGCCTTTTCAAACTCAATACCACGGTCACGAAGTTGGTTAGCAAACTCAACGATCAAGATGCCGTTTTTGGTTACCATACCGATCAACATGATCATACCAATCTGGCTGTAGACGTTGAGACCTTGACTCATCAGCACCAAGCCTAAGAAGCCACCAAAAATACCCATAGGTACGGTGAACATCACCACCAGCGGGTTAATGAAGCTTTCAAACTGCGCGGCCAGTACCAAGTAAGCGACCAGCATTGCTAGAGCAAATACCACGAGGATACTTGATTGGTTCTCTTTGAAGTCTTTTGACTCGCCAGAGTAGCTCACTGAAATATCACCCGGTAACTGTTCAATCGCTTGTTCATCAAGGAAATCGAGCGCGTCACCCAGCGTGTAACCTTCCATTAGGTTGGCTTTAATGGTCACCGATTTTTGCTTGTTGTAGTGCGACAAACGAATCGATGAAGCCACTTCTTCAATGTGCGTCAACGTATCGAGTGTAACCAACTCACCAGACTGAGTTCGCATGTAGATTTGGCTTAAGTCGTTCGCGTTGTTGAAGCTGTTTTCATCACCACGCAGATACACGTCGTACTCTTCACCACGGTCAACGAAGGTCGTTTCGCTGCGTCCACCAAGCATGATTTCTAACGTATCTGAAATGTCTGAAACGCTAACACCTAGCTCTGCTGCACGCTGCTTATCTACGGTTACCAATAGCTCTGGTGTTTTCTCAGAGTAATCGATGTCCGCGCCTTCCATCATTGGAGAATCTTCAGCGGCTTGCTTTAAGAGCTCTGCCCACTTCTGAAGTTCAGAGTAATCAGAACCGCCAAGTACGAATTGAACAGGCTCACTTGAACCACCTTTGAAGCCCGGCATGAATGGGAATACACGAACATCTGGAATGCCGTTCAACGATTTACGAACTTCGTTCAACGCTTCTTGTGCTGTAACGTCACGCTCATCCCAATCTTCTAGGATCATGATTACGAAGCCCGTTTGGTCACCCGCATTACCACCAAACGCTGGTGATTGAATACTGAATGACTTCAAGAAGCCCTGACCAAGCAATGGCATTAAGCGTTCTTCAACGATGTCCATGTTGGCAGACATACGGTTGTAACTGGTTGCATCGGCACCACGAACAAACGCAAAGATAACACCACGGTCTTCTTGTGGCGTCAGTTGCGACGGCACTTGTTGCATCAAGCCATAACTACCGCCCATACACGCGATAATGATGATTGGAGCAGCCCAACGCCAGTTTAGAGCACGGCGCAACACCGCGCGGTAACCAGATTCAAGCTTGCCAAATACGCGCTCGACAAACAGGTTAAAGCGATTTGGTTTAACGTTCGCTTTTAGAATTTTACTGCCTAATACTGGCGTTAACGTTAATGCGACTAGCGACGAGAAGATCACCGACATCGCGAGCAATACAGAAAACTCGGTAAACAACAGGCCAACCATACCGTCCATGAACGAGATTGGTAGGAATACCATTACCAATACAAGCGTTGTTGCGATTACCGCGAAGCCTACTTCACGAGTACCTTTATAGGCAGCAAGCAGCGGTGACTCACCACGTTCAATATGGTGGAAAATGTTCTCAACCACCACGATCGCATCATCTACCACCAAACCGATCGACAAGATAAGTGCCATCAGGGTAATCAGGTTGATAGAGAAACCGAAGTAGTACGCGGCAATAAACGACGAGATCAGAGATACAGGTACGGTTACCGCAGGAATAAGTGTTGCACGTGCTTGACCAATAAAGATGTAAAGCACAAGGATAACCAAGCCACCCGTAATAAAGAGCGTGCTGTAAACCTCAGAGATCGAACGGTCGATAAACACAGTTGAGTCATAGTCGACGGCCAAACGAGTCCCATCAGGCAAGAACTTTTGAATTGCTTCGACTTCTTTATGGACTAAGTCAGCTACCTCAAGTGGGTTCGCATCTGACTGAGGCACGATACCCATACTTACGTTAACAACGCCGTCACTCTTAAAGGTCGAGTTCTCGTTTTCTGCGCCAATGTAAACATCCGCTACGTCTTTCAAGTAGATAGGTGTGTTATCAGAGGCACGTTTAACGACTAGGTATTCGAAATCTTCAGCTTCAGTGTAAGAACGAGCAGTACGAACCGACATCACAATCGCATCGTTACGTACTTCACCACCCGGGCTTTCAATGTTCTCACTGTTCAGAGCAGAAGTGATGTCCGAGGTGGTAACACCACGACCCGCCATCTGCGCAGGTTTCAGCTTGACGTACATTACTTTGTACAAGCCACCTGAGATATCCACTGAGCTCACGCCAGAAATCAAACTAAAGCGGTCAATCAACACACGTTCGGTGTAGTCGGTTAACTGCGTTCGGTCCATCTCTGTCGAACTTAAGTTGATGTAAACCGAAGCTTCACCACTACCATTGTTCTTGTAAACAATTGGGTCGTCGGCTTCATCTGGCAATGAACGCTGCGCACGAGCTACCGCATCACGAACATCACTCACACCGGTATTGAGGTCGTAACCAAGCTCAAAAGTAATCGTGATACGCGACATACCGTTACGCGTTGTGGATTCGATCTCATCGATACCACTGATGCCGGATAACTGATCTTCAAGATTGGAGGTTATTTGGCTTTCAATGATGGTGGCAGACGCACCCTCATAACGAGTACTGATCGATACTACCGGGCTTTCAATATCTGGCATCTCACGAACTGCGAGCTTATTGAAAGAGACAATACCAAACACAACCAATAGTAGGCTCAATACGACGGCCGCTACTGGTCTCTTTACAGAAACATCAGATAACAACATTAGTTAGCGCCTTCTTGTGCTTTTTTATCGCTTGCTGCATCAACTGGGCGATTAACGGCAAGCTCTTGAACCAAGACGCCGTCACGCATGTTCACGATACCTTGCACCACGATCTTCTGGCCAATTTCGATGCCTTTGTCGATCACGACTTCGTTATCAATACGTGCCCCAAGGAAAACTTCTGTACGAGTTGCTTTGTTATCTTCGTCAATAACATAAACGAAACGCTTCGTACCTGAATACTCAAGCGCTTGAACTGGAATGATTGGCGCTTCCACTGGTGGGAAGTCCATATCCGCCGCCACTAACATACCTGGCTTTAGATAATCATTATTGTTGTCGAAGTGAATTCGAACTCTAAGGTTCAAGGTTTCAGCGTTAATACGAGAATCAATGCCTACTACAGTACCAGTGAACTGAGTGTCACCCCATGCGCTGGTACGAGCCGTTACTTTCATACCTTTAGACAGTTTAGAAAGGTAACGCTCCGGGATCTGCAGATCTAATTGCATTACCGATAGGTCGTCTAGGGTCACGAGTTCAGTACCGGCTGTAACCATTTTACCGCGGCTAAAGTCGATAAAACCAACAGTGCCCGAGAATGGCGCGCTGATGTGAAGATCTTTCAGATTGGCATTTGCAGCAGCTAAACGAGCATTGGCAATCTCTACGTTCGTTTTCTGAGCGTCAATTTCAGTTTGCGTGATCGCGTTACGTTTCACTAGGCGTTGAAATTCCGCTAGCTTACGTTGCTCGTCTTTTAGATAAACTTGCGCTTCTGCAACCGCCGCTTTCGCTTTGTCGTCATCAAGCTGAACCAACATCTGCCCTTTAGTGACATCTTGATTGGCTTTAATGTTGATAGAGTCCACTCTGCCAGCCACTTCAGAAGTGATCATTACTGATTGCTCGGCTTCTAACTTACCGACCAACGAAAGAGATTGGCTAACTTGGTGAATATCAACCTGCTCAGTAACAACAGTGACAGTGCTAGGGCCCATACGCTTAGCAAGTACGGCTGGAGACGCCATAAGAATAGACAAGCTAAGCAGGGTTAAAACAGATTTATGCTTCATAATAATGGTCTGCAAGTTTAATTTTGAAATCTATAAATGAAATTAACCGTATTCTATCAACTGATAAATGCTGTAACGTCAAGAAGTGTAAATCTAGATTAAATTCCATTTACGTTTCATCACGCTTTAGACACATTGAACACAATACAGAAAGCCTGTCACCTCAAGGTGTTATCTATCAGTACGTAAACCTTAGTACAGATGTTCACTTCACGAGCAATATGCGTACTTTTCGCCATCTTTGCCCAAAAAGGCAGCATTTAACACAAAACCATAAGAAAAACCCTTTACAGGTTTAGCGTGTTTGCTATGATGCGCTCCGCACTTGAGAGATGCGTTGGGAAAAACATTTCTTTAGCCTATCCATTATGAGTTAGGAAAAACACCCTGGAGGGGTTCCCGAGTGGCCAAAGGGAGCAGACTGTAAATCTGCCGGCACTGCCTTCGATGGTTCGAATCCGTCTCCCTCCACCATATTCT
>NZ_JADDYK010000023.1:93836-97849 GCF_015163615.1 Vibrio sp. OPT18 | reverse complement strand
TTCGTCTGTATATTGTCTTTGTGATTTTACTTTCATGACACTCAATGCTCTGTATTAAGTGTCTACTTTTATGGGGTCACATCAGATTCGAGATTCGACGAAAAGTGATTTGAGGGTTGACTGATTGGGTCAACCCTTTTTCATTGCTGTGGTTTTACGTTGATACGCTATGGTTCAGAAGCTTACGGTTTAAGGGCTTTACGACTAAACCCTTTAGAACCACATTTAATGCATGGAATGATATTGGTTGGGTGGTTATATTCGGTTTGGTGACCACACTCGTCACATACTAAGGTGCCCAAGCCAATGACTTCACCCGCTTGATACAAGCCTTGGTGTTCTAAGTCTTGGAACAGTTCAACCCACTCCACCTTAGTACGATCAGTAATATCCAACAGCCCTTGCCAAATAGAGTCCGCAATCATCAAATAGAATGGACCGCTTTTACTCTCTTCATAGCTTTCGGAAAACTCTTTTAAGTCCGACTTCACGTAGGCAGAGATCAATGAAAGCTCATCTTTCGTCATATCATTAGCTGCTTTCGCAAACTTGCCCGACGTTTCGATTTTGTTGTTGAGCTCTTCAGGGCTATGCTTCAGCGTTTCAATCACCTCTTCGACGACTTCTTCATAGAGCGCTTTTTTCTTCGGCATAACAACCTCCTTAAGATAACCAACCTTTTAGTGAGCAAACGAATGCGCTGCAATGCACTCCCGCTTACAAACAAATGCAATTCATACTCTTAAGTATAGTTGCCCTGCGAAATTCAGTGAAAATTACACAATCTACTAGGCAGCAACTGCAAGTATGAAGGGTATAACTATTGTTGTACTCAGCTCCTTTAGGTATTCTATGACGATCTGTAAGATTCTGTTCTAACCGAACTCACAAATTCCAAGATAACCGGATACCATCGATGCAAGAACAATATAACCCGCAAGAGATTGAACAAAAGGTTCAACAACACTGGGATAACAGCGAGACTTTCGTTGTAAGTGAAGACCCAAACAAAGAAAAATTCTACTGTCTTTCTATGTTCCCTTACCCAAGTGGCCGACTGCACATGGGTCACGTGCGTAACTACACCATCGGTGATGTGGTATCTCGTTTCCAACGTCTACAAGGCAAAAACGTAATGCAGCCAATTGGTTGGGATGCATTCGGCCTACCTGCAGAAAACGCAGCTGTTAAAAACAACACAGCGCCTGCACCATGGACTTACGAAAACATTGAGTACATGAAGAACCAACTGAAGCTTCTAGGCTTTGGTTACGACTGGAACCGTGAATTCGCAACCTGTACTCCAGAGTACTACCGTTGGGAACAAGAGTTCTTCACTAAGCTTTACGAAAAAGGCCTGGTTTACAAGAAGACTTCTTCTGTGAACTGGTGTCCAAACGACCAAACTGTACTGGCAAACGAGCAAGTAGAAGACGGTTGCTGCTGGCGTTGCGATACTCCGGTAGAACAAAAGAAAATTCCACAGTGGTTTATTAAAATCACTGAGTACGCTCAAGAGCTACTAGACGATCTAGACAACCTTGAAGGTTGGCCTGAAATGGTTAAGACCATGCAGCGCAACTGGATCGGCCGCTCTGAAGGTGTTGAGCTATCTTTCGCTGTTAACGGTGAAGAAGCACCACTAGAAGTGTACACAACACGTCCGGATACACTAATGGGTGTTTCTTACGTTGGTATCGCTGCAGGTCACCCTCTTGCAGAGAAAGCATCGAAGAACAATCCAGAGCTTGCTGCATTCGTTGAAGAGTGTCGTAACACTAAAGTTGCTGAAGCTGAACTGGCAACGATGGAAAAGAAAGGTATGGATACTGGCCTAACGGCTATCCACCCTCTTAACGGTCGTGTTGTTCCTGTATACGTAGCAAACTTCGTACTTATGGATTACGGCACAGGTGCGGTAATGGCGGTTCCTGCTCACGATCAACGTGACTACGAATTCGCAACTAAGTACGGCATCGATATCATCCCAGTAATCAAACCTGAAGATGGTTCTGAACTAGACGTTTCTGAAGCGGCTTACACAGAGAAAGGTGTTCTGTTCGATTCTGGTGAATTCGATGGTCTTGCGTTCCAAGAAGCATTCGATGCAATTGCTGCGAAGCTTGAAGCTGAAGGCAAAGGTAAGAAGACAGTAAACTTCCGTCTACGTGACTGGGGTGTATCTCGTCAACGTTACTGGGGCGCTCCAATCCCAATGGTAACCACTGAAGATGGTGAAGTTCACCCAGTACCAGCAGACCAACTACCTGTCATTCTTCCTGAAGATGTAGTAATGGATGGCGTAACTAGCCCAATCAAGGCTGACAAGTCTTGGGCTGAAACAACATTCAACGGCGAACCAGCTCTACGTGAGACTGACACGTTCGATACGTTTATGGAGTCTTCTTGGTACTACGCTCGTTACTGTTCACCACAAGCAGACGACATTCTAGATCCAGAGAAAGCAAACTACTGGCTACCCGTTGACCAATACGTTGGTGGTATCGAACACGCTTGTATGCACCTGCTTTACTCTCGCTTCTTCCATAAGCTTCTACGTGATGCGGGTTACGTGACGTCTGACGAACCGTTCAAACAACTACTGTGTCAAGGCATGGTTCTGGCTGACGCGTTCTATCACGAAAACGAAAAAGGCACCAAAGAGTGGATTGCACCGACTGACGTAACGGTTGAACGTGACGGTAAAGGTCGCATCGAAAAAGCAGTCGACGATCAAGGCCGTGAAGTTGAACACTCAGGCATGATCAAAATGTCTAAGTCTAAGAACAACGGTATCGACCCACAAGAGATGGTAGACAAGTACGGCGCTGATACAGTACGTCTATTCATGATGTTTGCATCACCTGCAGACATGACGCTTGAGTGGCAAGAGTCTGGCGTTGAAGGTGCTAACCGCTTCCTTAAACGTGTTTGGAAATTGGTTCACGCTCACTCTTCTAAGGGTGCTGCTGAATCTGTTGATGCTTCTGCGCTATCTGGCGACCAGAAAGCACTTCGTCGTGATATCCACAAGACTATTGCGAAAGTAACGGACGATATTGGCCGCCGCCAAACGTTCAACACGGCAATCGCTGCAATCATGGAACTGATGAACAAGCTGGCGAAAGCTCCTCAAGAATCTGTACAAGATCGTGCAATCCTTGATGAAGCGCTAAAAGCGGTAGTACGCATGCTTTACCCAATGACTCCGCACATCTCTTACGAAATGTGGATTGCACTTGGTGAATCAAACGTAGACTCAGCAACATGGCCAACTTTCGATGAGAAAGCGCTAGTTGAAGACGAGAAAACTATTGTTGTTATGATCAACGGTAAGCTACGTGCGAAACTAACCGTTGCTGCTGATGCAACAGAAGAGCAAGTTCGTGAGCTTGGTCTAAACGATGAGAACGCTAAGAAATTCCTAGATGGCTTAACTATCCGTAAAGTTATCTTCGTACCAGGTAAGCTTCTAAACATCGTTGCTAACTAATTTCGTTAACACAATGCAATTGCTAAAGAATTAACGAACTTAATTCATCAAAAGCAGTCTGTAGACAGGGTAGCTAATTGCCCTGTCTACTTATTTAAGCGCTTTAGACTCGAGCCTAACCACTCTAACGAATTAAAGCCTTTAAATAAGTATTCTACCTTCATGAGAGCCATCAAATAATGCGCCTGATTTCACTATCTTCATTGAAAGTTACTGTTGTTGTTTTAACCGTTAGCCTATTAAGTGCCTGTGGTTTCCACCTACGTGGTGATTACTCCGTACCAGAAGAACTCAACAAGATCTCCGTAACCAGTTACGACCAATACAGTACGTTTACACGTATGATGAAAGGTCAACTGCGTATGAATGATGTAGAAATTGTGCCACCGGCTGAGAATACACCAAACCTGCACATTATTAGTGAGAGCGTAGGTGAGCGAACTCTGTCTCTATACCAAAACACTCGTGCAGCAGAGAAAGAACTGACATTCCGCGCTTCATACCGCGTAACTGTCCCGGA
>NZ_JADDYK010000023.1:34990-93785 GCF_015163615.1 Vibrio sp. OPT18 | reverse complement strand
TCTAGGCTCAAAGACGTTCTCAACCAGCGTAACCCGTAGTTACCTAGATAACCCGCTAACTGCACTTGCGAAGTCGGTTGAACGAGACATGATCGAAGATGAAATGCGTAAATTGGCAACAAGCCAAATCCTTCGTCAGATGGCTCGACTAAAAGCGAACATTGCCGCTGATAGCATGGATCTAGATGCACTAGAGCACGTTCAAGTGAAAGAGCTAGAAAAGCAATACAACATCAAGAATGTTGAAATTGACGACGTTGAGACCATACCAGCTTCAGAAGAACAACCAACACTTAGCGATTCGGCTGAGTAATAGGTTTATTTGATGCGTATTTTTGCTGACCGCTTATCAGAGCAACTTGCTAAACAGTTGAGTAATGTTTACCTAATTTTTGGTAACGAACCGCTACTGTTGCAAGAGAGCCGAGAAGCGATTCAAAAGGCTGCAAAACAACAAGGCTTTGAAGAACGTCACCGCTTTGCGATTGATAGCAGTCTCGACTGGAATCAAGTCTACGACTGCACTCAAGCACTGAGCCTATTCTCTAGCCGTCAGGTCATCGAGCTTGAACTGCCAGAGTCAGGCGTCAATGCCGCAATAGCGAAAGAGCTACTCGCAATCTCCGAGCATATCCACAGTGATATCCTGCTGATCTTGGTAGGCACTAAGCTAACCAAAGCTCAAGAAAGCGCTAAGTGGTTTAAGGCACTTTCGAATCAGGGTCACTGGGTCAGCTGCCTAACGCCAGATGTCAGCCGATTACCTCAGTTTGTCCAAGCACGCTGCCGTCAAATCGGTTTAACACCAGATCCTGAAGCGATTCAAATGCTGGCGCAATGGCATGAGGGTAATCTATTTGCTCTGACCCAAAGCCTAGAAAAACTGGCTCTCCAATACCCAGATGGAAAGCTCACGTTAGTACGCTTAGAAGAATCGCTGAGTCGACACAACCATTTTACTCCATTCCATTGGAGTGATGCGTTATTGGCAGGCAAAGGTAACCGAGCACAACGAATCCTACGTCAGCTAGAAGCCGAAGGTGTCGAACCCGTCATTTTATTGCGTAGCATACAACGTGAGCTTGCTCTGCTATTACAAATGCAGCAACAAATGAAACAGATGCCGATTGGTCAGGTTTTCGAGAAACACCGTATCTGGCAATCTAAAAAGCCTCTTTATAACGCCGCGCTAACAAGAGTTTCAATTTCTCAATTACACTCTTTGCTCGCGTTGCTCACTCAGGCTGAATTGATGACAAAAACTCAATATGAGCAGTCGCCTTGGCCACTAATTCATCAGTTAAGCGTAGAGTTTTGTATCCCTTCAGCTTCAATACCATTTCACGCATAAAAGCGTGGTATATTCTAGGGTCGACAGCCCCTAAAAAGCTAAATTCAGATTAAAGGAACACCCCGTGTTACGTGAAGAACTAAAAGATTTTCTTGCAGACAAAGCCGACGACATGAAAGCAGAATCGATTGTGACTATCGATGTAGAAGGCAAATCAAGCGTTACTGATTACATGATTGTTTGTACTGGCACCTCTAAGCGCCATGTTGCTTCTATTGCACAGCATGTTGCTGATGAAGTACGTAAAGCAGGCATGCAGCCACTAGGCATGGACGGCCAGCAAGAAGGTGAATGGGTTGTTCTAGATATGGGCACAAGCATGCTTCACGTTATGCAAGAAGAACACCGTGAACTGTACCAACTAGAAAAACTTTGGGGCTAAGCTTTGAAGATCCAGTTAATCGCAGTTGGCACAAAAATGCCGAAGTGGGTTGAAGAAGGCTTTAAAGAATACAAACGCCGCTTCCCTCATGATATGCCATTAGAGCTCATTGAAATCACTGCGGGAAAGCGCGGTAAAAATGCGGATATTGCACGCATTCTTCAAAAAGAAGGCGAAGCGATGTTGGCAGCGGTTCCGAAAGGCAACCGCATTGTCACGCTTGATATCCCAGGTAAAAAGTGGGACACCCCACAACTAGCAGAGCAATTGGAAAGTTGGAAGTTGGATGGACGCGACGTTTCTATCCTTATCGGCGGGCCTGAAGGATTAGCACCTGCATGTAAAGCGGCTGCAGACCAAAGTTGGTCTCTGTCTGCGCTTACTCTCCCTCACCCATTAGTACGCGTTATCATGGCTGAAAGCTTGTATCGAGCTTGGAGCATCACTGCTAACCACCCTTATCATCGAGAATAAGCGTTAATGTTACGTAAACGTAGCCAAATCCGTGATTACAAAGCAGAAGCACGACTATTTACTAATCGTGCTTTTGTTGCGTTTGCGGGGATCATAGTCATGATATCGATGTTGGTTGTTAACCTGTACAACATTCAGGTCAATCAATATCAAGACTATAAAACCCGCTCTAACGATAACCGCATCAAGGTCGTTCCAATCGCCCCCAACCGTGGTTTGATTTACGATCGTAATGGTGTGCTTCTTGCAGAAAATCGCCCGGTTTTCAACCTAGAAATCACACCAGAAAAAATCAAAGATATGGATGACACGCTCGTCCGTCTACAAGAATTAATCGAGATCCCGCCAGAGCGTATTGAACGATTTGATCGTGATCGTCGCAATTCACGACGCTTCAAGTCAGTACCTATCCTGAATCAGCTTACCGAAGAACAAGTTGCGATCTTCTCTGTAAATCAGCATAAGTTCCCAGGTGTTGAAGTTACAGGTACGCTAAAACGTTTCTACCCTTATGGTGATGTGTTAACTCACGTGATTGGCTACGTATCGCGCATCAATGACCGTGATATGCAGCGCTTGGTTCGCGAAGAGAAAGACGCCAATTACCAAGCCACTCGTGACATCGGTAAACTTGGTATTGAGCGCTACTACGAAGACATGCTGCACGGTACCGCTGGCTATCAAGAAGTCGAAGTTAACAGCCGTGGACGAGTGATCCGTACTCTTAAGTTTGTACCTTCGGTTCCAGGTAAAGATATCGTGCTCAACTTGGATATCAAGCTACAACTATACGTACATAAGTTACTTGATGGCCGCCGCGGTTCAGCTATCGTTCTCGACCCGAAAGACAATGGCGTGTTAGCGATGGTATCTAGCCCAAGCTACGACCCAAATGCATTCGTACATGGTATTTCGTCTAAAGGTTATAACGCCCTACTTCAAGACAAAGACCGCCCTTTGGTTAACCGTGCAACGCTAGGTATTTATCCACCAGCATCGACGATCAAGCCATTCATTGCTGTTGCGGCTCTGCAAGAAGGTGTGATTACACCCAATACAACGCGTAATGACCCAGGTTATTGGAAGATCCCTAATTCAAAAACAAGACCATTCCGTGACTGGTTACGTTGGGGACACGGCGTCGTTGATATAGAGAAAGCGATTGAAGAGTCAGTGGATACTTTCTTTTACCAAATTGCTTATGATCTCGGCATTGATCGCATATCCAAATGGATGATGATGTTCGGTTTTGGTGATTATACTGGCATCGATATTTATGAAGAAAGTAAAGCCAATATGCCAACTCGTGATTGGAAAATGGCAAGACACCGTGTGCCTTGGTACCAAGGTGACACCATCCCAGTTGGTATTGGCCAAGGCTACTGGACTGCAACACCAATGCAGATTGCAAAAGCCACATCAGTTTTGGTCAATGAAGGTGAAGTAACCGCACCTCACCTACTTCGTTCAACCATTGATAACGGTCGTCCATTCGATGAACAAATCATGTCGGACATTGAAACTTACCCACCGCTAACCGGGGTTAAGAAGAAGTATTGGGATATCGCTCAGGAAGGTATGAGGCTGGCTAACCACGGTAAGAAAGGTACGGCAAGACGTTCATTCCAGAAGATGCCTTACCAAACCGCTGGTAAATCGGGTACCGCGCAGGTATTCGGCTTAAAAGAAGATGAAGAGTACAACGCGGATGAAATCGCAGAGCACTTACGCGATCACGCCCTCTTTACGGGTTACGCGCCTTTTGAAGATCCTGAAGCCGTCGTAACTATCGTTCTAGAGAACGCAGGTGGCGGTTCTTCTAACGGCGGCCCAGTAGTAAGAAGGATTTTAGACCATATTATCCTTGCAGAAGATTATCAAAGTGAGCCAATTAAATAATGAAACTTGATCCTTCAACTGGACGAAATAGAGCCCTATTCGAAAGGCTGCATATCGACCTGCCGCTATTGCTTGGCATTCTGGTTTTAATGGGCTTTGCCCTACTGATCATGTACAGCGCAAGCGGACAAAGCCTTGCGATGATGGATCGCCAGGCGATGCGTATGGCTCTGTCTTTAGGTGTGATGATCTTCCTAGCGCAAATCTCTCCTCGCACTTATGAGACCTTGGCACCATTGCTGTTTGCAGGTGGTGTCATCTTACTATTAGGCGTGTTGTTCTTTGGTGAAGCCTCTAAAGGTGCCCAGCGTTGGTTAAACTTCGGCTTTGTTCGATTCCAACCCTCAGAGCTGTTAAAGCTCGCGGTACCTTTGATGTTGGCTCGATTTATCGGTAAGCGCTCACTTCCGCCCACCTTCCAAACATTAGCGATCTCGCTAGTGATGGTGTTTGTACCGACGATTCTAATCGCAAAGCAACCTGACCTAGGCACATCTATCCTTATCGCCGCATCTGGTATCTTCGTGATATTCCTGGCAGGTATCAGTTGGAAAATCATTGCTAGCGCTGCAATCGCGTTAGGGGCATTTATCCCAATCCTATGGTTCTTCTTGATGCGTGAATATCAAAAAGTACGTGTTAGAACCCTTTTTGATCCTGAATCAGATCCACTCGGTGCGGGTTACCACATCATTCAAAGTAAGATTGCGATAGGTTCGGGTGGTATATCTGGAAAAGGTTGGCTGCAAGGCACTCAATCTCAACTAGAGTTCATCCCTGAGCGTCATACCGACTTCATTTTTGCGGTCATCGCCGAAGAGTGGGGCATGATTGGTATATTGTTCTTGCTTGCTATCTACTTGTTCATTATTGGACGTGGCTTAGTGCTTGCGAGCCAAGCTCAAACCGCATTCGGTCGAATGATGGGCGGCAGTATTGTCCTGAGCTTCTTCGTTTATATTTTTGTAAACATTGGCATGGTAAGTGGCATTCTACCTGTGGTTGGTGTTCCTCTTCCTCTAGTCAGTTATGGCGGTACTTCAATGGTTACCCTTATGGCTGGTTTTGGTATTTTAATGTCGATCCATACACACAGAAAAGCATTCTCAAAGGCGACCTAATCGATGTCTATTACAACATTTCCAAAAAAAGCATCCTTGGTTGAAGAGCTGCCAATCAAAAAAATAGTCTCTATCTTGGGGCTAGCGATTTTAATCAATGGTTGTTCTTCAAAACAGCCAACAGGCCGCTACGATATTGATTCAGATATAGCACCAGATGCACCTATCTCAGTAGAGCATCTCGAGGATGCTCACCCTCAGTATGAACCTTATAGTTTAGGTGGTAACACGGATTACACTTTGCGTGGCGAAGACTACAAGATCGTAAAGAAGACCGAAGGGTTTACTGAGAAAGGCAAAGCCTCCTGGTACGGTAAAAAATTTCATGGTCACTTAACGTCTAATGGCGAGATCTACGACATGTATTCAATGTCGGCAGCTCACAAAACATTGCCAATTCCAAGCTATGTAAAAGTGACGAATACTGACAATAACAAAACGACGATTGTGCGTATCAATGACCGGGGCCCATTCCATGAAGGCCGAATCATTGACCTTAGTTATGCGGCAGCTTACAAGCTCGATGTGTTGAGAACCGGCACAGCAAATGTTGAGATTGAAGTCATTACTGTGGCTATGCCAACCGATGCAAATAAAAAGGCAGCTTTACCGCAATTTATTATTCAAGTCGCGACATCTCCACATGAAGATAGAACCGAGAAGTTAGCGAAAGATCTAGCCGAAAAGCTAGAAGTAGCAACGTTCTTGCAGCCAAATGATGACAACTACCGTCTGATGATTGGGCCATTTCATGACTATGCTCTGACTCAAGAGAAATTAGAACAAGTTAAGCTAATGGGTTACCCGTCAGCTTATATAAAAAAACACACCCTAACTCGCTAATTAATCTAACAGTTACTTCTGGTAATCAGCGCTCTGGTGTGACAGAGTGATTCTGTTAATATATGAATAGTTCACCAAATAATTGCATTCAAAATGATTAAATCTAATAAACTTGTTAAATCGATTTTTGCTACTTCTGTTGCTCTTTCTGCAACGATAGCTACATCGTCATTCGCCGCTCCTATTGTTGTTCCTGATGCACCTCAAATCGCCGCTAAAGGTTTTGTTCTGATGGATTACCATTCAGGCAAAGTACTAGCAGAGAAAGAGATGAATACTCAGCTTTCTCCAGCAAGTTTAACCAAGATGATGACGAGCTACGTGATCGGCCAAGAGCTCGATCGTGGCAACATCAACCTAAACGACGATGTTGTAATCAGTGAAAATGCTTGGGCTAAAAACTTCCCAGATTCATCTAAGATGTTCGTTGAAGTTGGCACTACGGTTAAAGTTGAAGAACTGAACCGCGGTATCATCATTCAATCGGGTAACGATGCATGTGTTGCTATGGCTGAACACATCGCTGGCTCTGAAGATGCATTCGTTGACCTAATGAACGCTTGGGCAAGCTCTATCGGCATGAAAGACACGCACTTTGCTAACGTGCACGGTCTAGACAACCCGAACCTATACTCAACGCCTTACGATATGGCACTACTTGGTCAGGCGCTAATTCGCGACGTGCCAGACGAGTACCGTATCTACTCACAGAAGAAATTCACATACAACGGCATCACCCAATACAACCGTAACGGTCTGTTATGGGATAAGAGCATGAACGTTGATGGCATCAAAACGGGCCACACAAGCAATGCAGGTTACAGCCTAGTAAGTTCAGCGACAGAAGGCAAAATGCGCCTAGTTGCTGTAGTTATGGGCACCAAGAATGCGAATGCTCGTAAAACAGAAAGCAAAAAACTGCTTAGCTACGGCTTCCGCTTCTTTGAAACAGTGGCACCACACACAGCCGGTGAAACCTTCGTAGAAGAGAAGATCTGGATGGGTAGCAAGGACACAGTTGCACTAGGTGTAAACGAAGATACGTTCGTGACGCTACCTCGTGGTCAAGCTAAGAACCTGAAGGCAAGCTTCGTTCTTGAGAAAGAACTAGAAGCGCCAATCAGCAAAGGCGATGTAGTTGGTAAACTATTCTACCAAGTTGATGGTGAAGACGTTGCTGAATACCCACTACTAGCACTTGAAGATGTAGACCAAGGCAGCCTATTCAGCCGCCTATGGGACTACCTAGTTCTTCTGTTCAAGGGTTTATTCTAAACAAGCCAAAGGTTTGTTCTAGGTAAAACCTAAGCTTATTGTATAGCTAACCTAATGAGTAAGTTCATGATTTACTCATTAGCGAACCAAAAGCCGCCATGTGCGGCTTTTGTTGATCTTGAGTTCGGTGATATTTACACGTAATATTCCGCCTTATTACTCGTGTCTGTTGACCGAACACGCTTTTTATCGACATTTCGCCAATTTGCGAGAGTCTAGCCTTTTGGAGCTAATCATGAACATCAATTCTGATGCAAAACTAAAAGACCTCTTAGAGTTCCCTTGTTCATTCACTTACAAAGTAATGGGCCACGCTAAGCCAGAACTGACTGAGCTAGTACTAGAAGTGATCCAGCGTCATGCTCCTGGTGACTACAGCCCAACGCTAAAACCGAGTGCGAAAGGTAACTACCACTCTGTTTCTATCAATATTACTGCGACTTCAATTGAACAAGTAGAAACTCTTTATAAAGAACTGGGCGAGATCGAAATCGTTCGTATGGTTCTGTAGTAATCTCCGATTACACATGAAAAACAGCGGCTTATTGCCGCTGTTTTTGTTTAAAGCACCCTATCTAGCTCAAATTCATTCAACTTAATTTTCAATAAATACAAAGAAAGTTGAAAAACCTTGCAGTCCGTCTGTAGTTAGAATCATGTTTCGCGTTTATAATGCGTTCACTTTATTAATCCTTGAGGGAGTGCAGCTTTGCAAAATAAGCTAATCGTAAAAAAATTAGGCCGTCAGGATTACGAACCTGTATGGAAAGCCATGCATAAGTTCACAGACGAACGCACGGAAGAAGACGTAGACCAAGTTTGGTTGGTTGAACACAACCCTGTCTTCACTCAAGGACAAGCAGGCAAAGCTGAGCATGTATTAAATGCCGGTGATATCCCTGTAATACAAAGCGATCGCGGTGGCCAAGTGACTTATCACGGCCCAGGCCAATTAGTGGCTTACTTTCTGATTAACATCCGCCGCAAGAAATTCGGAGTGCGTGATTTGGTTACTCATATCGAGAACCTCGTAATCAATACTCTGAAAGCTTACAATATAGATTCAGCTGCCCGACCTGACGCTCCTGGTGTTTATGTCGATGGCAAGAAAATCTGTTCACTCGGATTACGTATTCGACGTGGCTGCTCGTTCCACGGGCTAGCACTCAACGTCGATATGGACCTGTCTCCATTCCTACGTATTAACCCATGTGGTTACCAAGGTATGGAAATGGCGCAGGTAAGCCAACTCGGCGGACCAAGTGAACTAGAAAACGTTGAGCAACAGTTAATACAAGAGCTCGTAGAGCTACTCGGCTATGACCAAGTAGACATTCAAGCCACCAGTAACATTACAGCAGAAGCATAAAATCATGAGCAAACCAATCCAAATGGAAAAAGGCGTTAAATATCGTGACGCTGACAAAATGGCATTAATTCCCGTAAAGAATATGCCTGCTGAACAGAAAGAAGTTCTACGTAAGCCTGAATGGATGAAGATTAAACTTCCTTCAGACAGCCATCGTATTCAAGAAATCAAATCAGCAATGCGTAAAAACAACCTGCACTCAGTTTGTGAAGAAGCGTCTTGCCCTAACCTAGCCGAGTGTTTCAACCACGGTACGGCAACGTTTATGATTCTTGGCGCTATCTGTACTCGTCGCTGCCCGTTCTGTGATGTTGCCCATGGTCGCCCTGTTGCTCCTGAAGCTGAAGAGCCGAAGAAACTGGCTAAGACGATTAAAGACATGAAACTGAAGTACGTTGTAATCACTTCAGTTGACCGTGATGACTTGCGTGACGGCGGTGCTCAGCACTTTGCTGACTGTAACCGTGAGATTCGCGAACTAAACCCAAATATTCGTATCGAAACACTGGTTCCAGACTTCCGCGGTCGTATGGACGTTGCACTTGATCTAATGAAAGACAACCCGCCAGATGTTTTCAACCACAACCTAGAGACAGCGCCACGTCTATACCGTAAAGCGCGTCCAGGTGCGAACTACAAGTGGTCTCTTGATCTACTGAAGAAATTCAAAGAGCAGCACCCTGATATCCCAACAAAATCGGGTGTGATGATGGGTCTTGGTGAGACAAAAGAAGAGATCGTTCAAGTACTGAAAGACCTTCGTGAACATGGTGTGACGATGCTGACACTAGGCCAATACCTAGCACCAAGCCGTCACCACTTACCAGTAGAACGCTACGTGCCGCCTTCTGAGTTCGATGAGCTGAAAGAGATTGCTCTAGAGCTAGGCTTCACTCACGCAGCGTGTGGCCCGTTTGTACGTTCTTCTTACCATGCAGACTTACAAGCTCAAGGTATGGAAATTAAGTAATCACGATTGCTTAACGAACAATGCAAAGGCGCTGAATATTATGTTCAGCGCCTTTTTTCTATCTTGTTCGCGCCGCTATAGCTTTATATTTCGTGCCACTAAGCTTTATATAAAAACAACAAAGCCACTCTTTATGAGTGGCTTTGTGCTTAATATTTCAAGTTCTGAGGGTTGATACCAATCGTAGTAAATAACTGTTCACCCTAGCTTGTTAAAATGCTCGATAACTGCGTTGGAATTTTTGATTGTAGAATAACTACTTATCGAAAAATTCCGCCTTGTTCTCAAGCCTTTTTCCTACACTATTTTTGATCACTTACTTACTGTGATTGGTATTAGTTTCAGAGACTCCAGATAGGGCTCAGCGTTAACCAAAAGAAGCCCAGATAACCGTTGCGACCAAAATTGGGCACACAAACTTCACATACATCGGCCAAACCTTGCCAAACCAGCCCAATTGGAAATCAGGACAACCTTGCTCAAGTTCTTTCACTTTTGAAGCTCGGCTCCATACCCAACCACCAAACACGCAGAACATCAGTGCAGCGACGGGTTGAAGGTACTGAGTTGCAATCATCGCTACCATGCCAAACATCGCAGCAAAGTTGTAAACAATCACCACACTAAACAGCGCGATAGCACCACCAATCACCCAGCTTGTTGGCGTTCGTCTAGTATTGAAACGCTCACTCACTAGCGCTACAGGGCCTTCAAGCATCGAAATCGACGAAGTCAGTGCAGCAATCGTTAGTAGTAAGAAGAACACAATCGCAAAGATCTGACCAAGCACACCTAAACTATCAAACATCAACGGCAGAACCGTGAATACTAGCGTGTCAGAACTTAATAATGAGCCGTCTTCCGCATAGATTTGAACGCCTTTTTGCATCGCAACAAACATTGCAGGCATCACCACTAGGCCAGCAATAAAAGCCACTGCGGTATCCACCAGAGTTACGTTCATCGCCATTTTTGGTAGGTTCTCTTTCTTGCTTAAGTAAGAGCCATAAACCAACATCGAGCAACCACCAATAGTGAGTGAGAAGAAGCCCTGCCCCATTGCCGCCAGAATCAGTTTTCTATCCCACACTTTCTCAAAGTCCGGAACTAGGTAATGTTTTAGGCCTTCCATCGCGCCAGATTGCGTCATGATGTAAACAAACAATAAGCCAAATAAAACAAACAGCGCAGGCATCAAGCGAGTCGACCATTTCTCGATGCCTTGCTTAACACCGCCCTGCACAATCAAGATAGTCAGTACATAAAATGCGACGGTGCCAAATACGTTGCGCTCAACACTGAAGCCTTTAAACCAATCAGCAACAGTCTCTAGACCAATCAGATCCGCGACCGCACCAATTAGGAAGCAGATCAACCAACCACCAACGATACTGTAAAACGCCAACACAGCGCTTGGTACACTCAGTCCAATCCAACCGACAAACTCACCGACTTTCTTACCCAAAGGGTTTGTCGTCAAAGATCGCATACTATCAACTGGGTTTGCTTGGCCGTGACGGCCGATAGCCATCTCAACCACCAGCATAGGGAAAGCAACCACGAAGATCATGATCAAATAGACTAAAAGGAAAGCGCCACCACCATTGCTGGCAACTTGAGTCGGGAAACCCCAAATATTACCCAAGCCAACCGCTGCACCAGCCGCGGCTAAAATAAAGCCTAAACGAGAGCTAAAGTGCTCTCTTGAAGAGGAAGATTGTTGGTCCATATCGCCCGCATTAAAAATCAGTGAACTAGTTGAGAAGTACAGTAATAAAAAGCAATGATAGGCACAACCAATAAATGAATAATTATCTTATTTTTACAATCAATGCGCTATTTATAACCACAAAATTAACAAACCACTGGTGTTATCGTTCACCAAATGACAACCAGTCAAGATGTAGACCTAGAAAAACGAAGAAAGTATATCGAGTTAAATGCTCGTGCGGCTGAACCCATAGATCCATAAACACCTACATCCATAAGCACATACAAAAAGAGCACCAAACGGTGCTCTTGTGATTCATCAGTCGATCCAGATTAGATCGTGAAGACTTGATAGTCTTTTAGGTTCGGAATGATTTCATGCAGTTCTTGCTCTTGTTCTGCCATCTCATCAAGTGAATCACAGAACTCATTCGCTTCTTCTTGTACTTGTTGAGAGTGTTCTTTCATTCGCTCTTCAACTTTCAGCTTTAATTCAGCCATGCTGTCAGCCAATTCAGTCAGGTTTAGGCCACCATCTTGTTTCATCTTTTCTGACATCGCATTAAAAGCACTAGAGATAAATTCTTGGTTAAAGATTTCTTTCGCCTTCTCGAAATCTTCAGACCAGCCATTGGCCATCGAATCAAAGCTATCTGCAGGTAACACTAACTCGCCATCTTTGTAATAACGTGCTTCCAGTTCTGCAAAGTAGGTTTTCATTGATTCTTTTACATTATCAAATGACTCAGGTGAATCTAGGCTAGCCGCGATATCATCAATCACGTCATTAGCTAGCGCTAAGCTATCGTTCGCCATTTGTTTCGCTCGAGGTAAGTAATCACTCATGTTTTCGCGGTATTTCTCAATCGCCGCTTGTTGGTCGGCATCAAGCTCAACCTTCTCACCATGGATATAGAGATCGTTGTTATCATCAAAAACGGCCGTATCACCATTCACTTGATGGATTTCGACTTTTTGGTCATCGATTCGTAATTCATTCTTCAAATCGACTCGACACTGCGCTGCAAACGTTGGCAGGCTCACAACAGCGATAACCGCTGTTAGTGATGCAATTAATACATTGTTTTTCATAACATCCTCTCATCAATCTGACAGATTACTATACCCTTGGTATATGCTTCTTTGTCAGAGAAACGTTTAATATCTACTAATCAACCAGTTAGTCGATAGAGATAACTTCGTAGCAAAACTGTTTATCTGCGACCTTAAACTCAATCTCATCACCAACTTCTTTACCCATTAGAGCCTGACCGAAAGGTGCATTCGCCGTCACAATAGCTACTTCCTTGTCATTCCACGTGACAGAAAGTCCGCCGACTCTCGGCCCCATAAAGAAATGTTTATATTGATCATGCTCGTCAATGACCACAACATAACTACTCACCGTAATCTTCTCACTATCACGCAACACTAAGTTACGATAACACTGAATGTCGTCTTCACACTCTTGTACTCTCACCGCTTGACCATGGGCAAGATACGAAGCTTCTAGCGCCAATGTATCGTACTTATGCTCAGGCACTGTCTCTTCATCTGTCGCAGCGTCAATCGCACGCTGAGTCGCAGATTGTGCGATACGTAATCGGGATTCGAGTTGCTCTATGATTATTTGGCGAAGCTCAGACTTATTCATACTATTGGGGTGCTTTTCTATAGGAGCTACAGAATAGAATTAGGTACAATCAGGTGCAAGACATTTGATTCATCAAGCGACGCTATCATGAATAGGCGCCCGCTTTAGCATCAATACGACACTTAATAACTCAGGTAGAACATAAATGATTGAGCAGAAGCTAAAACAAGTATTCGGATTCGACTCACTGCGTAATGGGCAAAAGCAAGTCATTGATAACGTTCTATCTGGTCACTCGACTGCCGCGATATTCCCGACAGGCTCAGGTAAATCGCTGTGCTATCAATTACCAGCATTAGAGTTACCGCACTTAACCTTGGTGATATCGCCGCTGCTAGCCTTGATGAAAGACCAACTCGCTTTCCTGCACAGTAAAGGCATTAGTGCAGCTGCAATCGAATCAAGCCAAGACAGACAAACCACACAACAGGTTATGCAGTCGGTACGTTACGGTGACACCAAGATCCTCATGATCTCCGTTGAGCGCTTGAAGAACGAACGCTTTCGCCAGTTTATCTCTCAAGTGCCGATCTCGTTATTGGTGGTAGATGAAGCGCACTGTATTTCAGAATGGGGACACAACTTCAGACCCGATTACCTGAAGCTTCCTCAATACCAAAAGCAGCTCAATATTCCTCAGGTTCTGCTACTGACAGCCACTGCGACCACATCGGTTATCCAAGACATGAAGTCAAAGTTTGAAATTGATGAAGAGCGCGTTGTGGTTACGGGTTTCTATCGTCAAAATCTCGATCTGTCGATTCAACCTTGCGAACAAACCAGTAAGCTAGAAACCTTGTGCAATGTGGTTAACCAAGCTTCTCTCGCTCCGACTATTGTTTATGTCACCCTTCAACAAACAGCAGAGATGGTTGCTCAGCAACTTCGTAACGCTGGCGTTAATGCCGTGGCTTACCATGCGGGTCTTAAGCCTGAAAACCGAGATGCAATTCAGCACCAATTCATGAATGATGACGTGAGCTGTATCGTGGCAACCATTGCGTTTGGTATGGGCGTGGATAAGTCCAATATTCGCCGAGTTATTCACTTTGACTTACCAAAATCGATAGAGAACTACTCACAAGAGATCGGCAGAGCTGGCCGAGATGGGCAAGCGTCTGAATGTATTCTACTCGCTAACAAACATGGTTTGAGCACACTCGAGAACTTCGTTTTTGGTGATACGCCAGACAACATATCGATCCAAGCGGTATTAAAAGAGATCTACGAAAATCAAAACATTGGCGCTTCTGGCTCGAATCAATGGGAGATCATGCTTAATCAACTATCACGTGAATCCAATATTCGTCAGTTACCGCTAAAAACACTGTTGGTGTATCTCGAAATTGAAGGCGTGATTGAGCCTAAGTACAGCTACTTCGCAGACTACAAATTTAAGTTCATTCGTCCAAAACAACAAATCACCGAACAGTTCCAAAATGAACGCCGTCAATTTGTCGAAGCTATTTTCCAATGCTCTCCTCAAGCTAGAGTGTGGTGCCAAGTCGACTTCGATGCGCTTTGGACACACTTCCAAGCCGATCGTCAGCGTGTGATTGCGGCTATCGACTACTTCAATGAACAAGGTTGGATTGAACTGGAAAGCAAGCAGATCACCGATGTCTACGCGATCCACAATACCTCTGAAGATATGATGCAACTGTCAGAGCGCCTTACTGAGTTGTTTAAAGCAAAAGAGCACAGTGAGATAAACCGCCTTAACCAAATGCTGAACTTCTTTGAAGCAGATACTTGCCTAAGCTCACGCCTTGCAAGTTACTTTGCCGATGATAAAGCACCAACAAACTGCGGTCATTGCTCTGTATGTAGAGGAAAAGTGGCAATCTTACCAACCGTTGATGTTGACCCTGTCGATGATGAGACGGTGATGACATGGATACATGAGTTTATTTCGGCTAGCCAACAACTGATTACCGACGAGGCAATTACTCGCTTCTTATGTGGAATCGCCACCCCGCTTTCAACCAAACTCAAAGCCAGCAAAATGGTCGGTTACGGTAAGCTAGAGCAGCAACCATTCAGTGATACCTTAGCGCGAGTTAAACAGCTTCCTAGGTAAGCTAATTTCTATACTTAGGTAAACCGGCTAGGCTGTAAAGTCTAGTCGGTATTCAAACACCAACACTTCCAGTAACACCTCTGAGCCTAAATTCTCAGCGCCTTTCCCTAAAAGAAACTCAGCTGACGCATTTGGTCTTTAGGTTGCAGCATTACGCTTAAACCAAGCAGGCGTATTTCTCGCCCCTGTTGTCTTTTCAGTATTTCACTGAGCAGTTCTTTGAAGTGTTCACGATCGAGAGAGGCATGGATGTGTTCAATCGTGGTTTGTTGAAAGTCGGCGAATTTGAGCTTAATACCCTGCTTGATGATCGCTTTACTTGGGCTGGCTTTTTCTAAGCGAGTTTCAAGTTCAGGAAACAGCTTGTCTTCGATTACCTGCCAACATTCTGCGTAGGTTGAAATGTTTTGGGTGAAGGTGCGCTCTACGCCTACCGATTTTCGCTCGCGCTCGATGATAACTTCTCTATCATCAATGCCATGACTGCGCTTCCAGAGTGATGCGCCTTGACGGCCAAACTTGAGTAGCAAGTCTCGATAATCAGACTCTTTGATATCCTTACAAGTAAAGAAACCCGCTTGATGCAGCTTTTCAATGCTCACCTTGCCGACACCGGGAATCTTTTCAAGTGGTAGCTCATCAATCACTGATTGCACGTCCTGTGGAGGGATAACAAACTGACCATTTGGCTTATTCAGATCTGAGGCCACTTTCGCCAAGAATTTAATCGGCGCAATTCCTGCGGAAGCGGTCAGGTTAAGCTCATTCCAGATATCACGGCGAATCGACTCGGCAATCAGAGTGGCCGAACCATGGCACTGCTTAGAATCGGTGACATCAAGGAAAGCTTCATCCAAGGAAAGAGGTTCAATGATTGATGTGTATCGAGAGAAGATTTCGCGGATCTTTTTAGATATCTCGACATAGACCGACATTCTTCCCGGCACAACCAATAGATTAGGACAAAGCTGTAGGGCTTTTCCGGTCGGCATTGCAGAGCGAACACCAAACTTGCGGGCTTCGTAATTACAGGTACTCAAAACACCGCGTTGCTTTTCATGCCCACCAACAGCTAACGGGCGATTTCGGTAAGCAGGGTTATCACGCATTTCTACAGCCGCGTAAAAACAATCCATATCAACATGAATTATTTTTCTTACTTTCTCTTCACCCGCGCTACACATCTAGGAATTACTCGACCTTACAACTGTATCTATAAACAGTATAATCCAATTATTATCAGATTTAAAACGATCTCGAGTCCAGCTAAAGAGGTTTCGCTTCAATAGCCATGAGCTCTTCTGATACTATTGTTAACGAGTATTTAGTCTATAAGTAGGGATCGCTTGTGAGTGAAAAAATACTAGTAGTGGAAGATAGCCGAGCATTCCGCAACTACCTGTACCAACAGCTTAAAAATAGCGGTTATGAGGTAGCAGTTGCTGAATCGATTGCAGAAGCAAAAAACATCTTGGAACAAGAGACGGATTTCTTGTGTGCCGTATTGGATTACTGCTTACCTGACGGGCAAGACGGTGAGATCATTGATCTCGTCTTAGGCTATCAACAGAAAATAATTGTCCTGACCGGGATGTTCGACAATCAACTACGAGAGCAAGTCCTAGCCAAAGGCGTTATCGATTACATACTTAAAGACAGTATGTCATCAGTAAGCTACCTACTCCCTCTAGTTCAAAGAATTTCGAATAATCGCTACCACAAAGCATTGGTTGTCGATGATTCAACGGTCGTTCGCCGTTACATAGTTCAACTTCTAGAACACCAATATATCCAAACAATCCAAGCCGAAGATGGCGAACAAGCATTAAAGCTTCTTCATAACGACCCTGATATTACATTCGTTGTTACAGACCATGATATGCCGAAGAAAGACGGTATAGCGATGATCCGTGAGATTCGACGCGATCACGACAGAAACCAGTTGGCTATTCTAGGGTTATCGGGCAGCGATGACCGCACCATGACAGCTCGATTCCTTAAAGCGGGGGCTAACGACTTCCTTTACAAACCTTTTAACCAAGAAGAATTTTTCTGCCGTATCCATCAACTGCTTGATATGAAAGAAGCGACAAACGAGCTATTTCGACATGCTAACGAGGATGCTCTTACTGGCTTATGGAATCGTCGCTACCTATTCAATCATCCTTGTAAGGGCTGCGATCAACGAAACATCGCGATGATGGATATCGACTTCTTTAAGAAAGTGAATGATACCTTTGGCCACGATGGTGGTGATGCCGTGCTGATCGATGTAGGGAAAATCATCAAAGATCATTTCAAAGACGATGTCGCTGTGCGCTTCGGCGGCGAAGAGTTTTGTATTCAGTCGTGCGGCTCGTTTGAGAGCTTCGTTGACAACTTAGAGTCCATGAGAGAAGCCATTGAAAGCCATGTAGTTGAGCATGACTCTCAAAAAATCAAGGTCAGTATCAGTATCGGCGTAACCGATTTAGACGCGAAGTTAGATGAACAGATCAAAGCCGCTGATGAGCTTCTTTATACGGCAAAAGAGCAAGGTAGAAACCAGTTAGTGTTTGCGCGCAACAGCATGCAAATCGAACAATAGTCATTCGCTTTTGTTTCCATCGTTAATCTGCCAAGATAAATGACTAAGCCTCAAAACCAAAAAAGCTCAAGACGATAATCTTGAGCTTTTCAATTTAAGGGCATAGATAACTCTACCCCTTATGACTGTCACCAATTAAGCGATACGGTCTTTACTCCAAGCCGCTTCTTTTTGTTGACGCTCAGCCAGCTTCTCTTCACGGTAAGCTTCACGTGCTTCACGCTTCTTACGCGCGTCACAAGGTTCAGGGCAGTTACATACTTTATCAATACCAACAGCACCCAAACCGCCACAGCTACCTTTCACAACTTTCTTTTGGATAATGTAGCCAATTGACATCGCTGCGATTACTGCAAGAAAAACACCAAATGTAATCAGAAATGTATTCATAATTATCTCGCTTACCTTATTTACCTAAGTATGGCTTAAATGCTTCAGAAGCAATTTCTTTAAAGCCATCTGCTGTTTTTACCACCATGAACACTGGGATGTTATGTTGGTTTGCGACTTCCATTCCTTTTTCCTCACCTAAGACCATAAGGCCTGTAGATAAGCCGTCTGCAGTCATTGAAGACGGGTTTAAAACAGTCACAGAAACCACTTTATGATGAAGAGGCTTTCCTGTTTCTGGGTTGATGATGTGTGAGTAACGAACACCATCACGCTCAAAATAGTTGCGGTAGTCACCAGACGTTGCGATCGCCATATCACCAGGTTCGATGATCTCTTGAATGTTGCGCTCGTCAATACTTGGTTTCTCGATGGCAATACGCCAGCCTACACTTTCACGGTTTAGGCCTTTCAAACGGATTTCACCGCCTACTTCTACCATGTAGTTGTGAATACCAATTGAATCAAGGTAATCAGCAACAACATCAACGCCCCAACCTTTTGCAATGGTTGACAGGTCGACGTACAAATTAGGCAAGTCTTTAGTTAGCTTGTTGCCTTCAACGCTCAAGTGGTGAATACCAACTTTAGCTTTACGAGCAGCAAGCTCTTCATCTGATGGAACCACTTCCGGACGAGCTTCAGGACCAAAGCCCCACAGATTAACTAATGGACCAACCGTAACGTCCAACGCTCCTTCAGTAAGACCGTTCAAACGAATCGCTTCTTTCACAACGATAGCGGTTTGTTCAGAGACTTCGAATGCGTCCGCGCCTTTATGTTGGTTGAAACGGCTCAGCTCTGAATCTTCACGGTAAGTCGACATTTGATCATTCACTTCTTCAAGTAGACGATCGATCTCAGTATGAACTTCATTAGACTCAGGAAATTCATCACCATTGATGTATTTAATGTTGTAACTGGTACCCATTGTTGGGCCACTTAAATGCACTTGCTCTCTTGCCTGCTCACAGCCCGCAAGAAAAATCAAAGAAGTTAATGCAACAAGCCAAATTCTCACTTGCTTACTCCTGTCTAATGTTGAGGATTTATATAAGGAAAAATAAGAGTAAAAAATAGGTATTTTGAATGCCTTACTCTTTCTTATATAAGCCAGTATGTTGTCAAAAATAGTCTTAGAAAAACAAATGGCTGACTCGTGAGAGTCAGCCATAATATCAATCACTTAAATGGATTAACCACCGAAGTCATCTAGTAGGATGTTTTCATCTTCTACACCAAGATCTTTCAGCATGCCGATAACAGCCGCGTTCATCATTGGTGGACCACACATGTAGTACTCACAGTCTTCAGGAGCTTCGTGATCCTTCAGGTAGTTTTCGTACAATACGTTGTGGATGAAACCTGTGTAACCGTCCCAGTTGTCCTCTGGTTGAGGATCAGACAGAGCACAGTGCCACACGAAGTTCTCGTTTGCAGCCGCTAGGCCATCGAAATCTTCAATGTAGAACATCTCACGCTTAGAACGTGCACCGTACCAGTAAGACATCTTACGAGTAGAGTTAAGACGCTTAAGTTGGTCGAAGATATGTGAACGCATTGGCGCCATACCTGCACCACCACCGATGAATACCATTTCATTGTCTGTGTCTTTAGCAAAGAACTCACCAAATGGACCAGAAATAGTACATTTGTCGCCTTCTTTAAGAGACCAGATGTATGAAGACATCACACCAGGAGCTACGTCAGGGTTGTTTGGTGGCGGAGTTGCGATACGCACGTTAAGCTTGATGATGCCTTTCTCTTCTGGGTATGAAGCCATAGAGTAAGCACGGATCGAATGCTCTTTAACGATAGACTCGTAACGGAACAAGTTGAACTTATCCCAGTCACCACGGTATTCCTCAGGAATATCGTAATCTGCGTATTTCACGTGATGTGGTTCAGCTTCAATCTGAATGTAACCACCCGCGCGGAACGGAACTTCTTCACCTTCAGGGATCGCTAGAGCAAGTTCTTTGATGAAAGTAGCTTCGTTGTTATTCGAGATAACAGTACATTCCCACTTTTTAACACCAAAGATATCTTCGTCTAGTTCAATCTCCATGTCAGTTTTCATAGCAACTTGACATGCAAGACGTTCGCCTTCGCGAGCTTCACCTTTTGTGATGTGATCAAGTTCAGTTGGAAGGATGTCGCCACCACCAGACTTAACTTTTACACGACACTGACCACAAGAGCCACCGCCACCACAAGCAGAAGATACGAAGATACCAGCGCCAGCTAGGGCACCAAGTAGCTTGCTACCAGGTTGAGTAACGATCGCCTTTTCAGGGTCGCCGTTTACAGCAATAGTGATGTCACCTGATGGTACTAGCTTAGACTTAGCGAAAAGAATCACTAGTACTAGAGCCAATACAATAATGGTAAACATCGCTACGCCAAGAATAATGCTTTGCATTTGTTATTCCTTATTACTGGGTGCTTACCCTACAGTTGAACACCAGAGAAAGACATAAAGCCTAACGCCATCAGACCAACAGTAATGAACGTGATACCAAGGCCACGAAGACCTGGAGGTACGTCAGAGTACTTCATCTTCTCACGGATACCCGCAAGAGCAACGATAGCTAACATCCACCCCACACCAGAACCGAAGCCGTAAACAACAGATTCAGCAAAGTTGTAGTCACGAGTTACCATGAAAGATACACCACCAAAGATTGCACAGTTAACTGTGATCAGTGGAAGGAAGATACCTAGTGCGTTGTACAAAGGTGGGAAGAAACGGTCTAGAACCATCTCTAGGATTTGTACAAGTGCCGCGATAACACCGATGAATGCGATGAAGTTAAGGAAACTTAAATCGACACCTTCAACAAGCGCGTTTTCTTTCAGGATGTGTGTGTAAACAAGGTTGTTTACAGGAACAGCGATTGTAAGTACTACAACTACCGCAACACCAAGACCAAAAGAAGTTTTAACTTTCTTAGATACCGCTAGGAATGTACACATACCTAGGAAGAAAGAAAGCGCCATGTTTTCGATGAAAATCGATTTAACTAGCAGACTAATATAATGTTCCATGACTACCTTACCCCTTCGCTTCTACTTGTTCTGGTTTGAACACACGAATTGCCCAAATCAAGAAACCAATTAGGAAGAATGCAGAAGGTGCTAGAAGCATCAAGCCGTTTGGCTGATACCAACCACCGTTGCTCACTAGAGGTAGTACTTCCATACCAAATAGTTTGCCAGAGCCTAGAAGCTCACGGAAGAAACCAACAGTGATAAGAACGAAACCGTAACCAAGACCGTTACCAAGACCATCGATTAGAGATGGGATTGGTGCAGACTTCATTGCGAATGCTTCAGCACGACCCATTACAATACAGTTAGTAATGATTAGGCCTACGAATACAGATAGCTGCTTAGAGATATCGTATAGGTATGCTTTAAGCACTTGGTCTACCACGATTACTAATGATGCGATAATTGCCATCTGAACGATGATACGCACACTGTTAGGAATGTGGTTACGGATCAAAGAAACGAAGAAGTTAGACAGAGCAGTAACGAACATTACCGCGATAGTCATAACAAATGCTGTTTCTAGCTTAGTGGTTACCGCAAGAGCAGAACACACACCAAGAACCTGTAGCGCGATTGGGTTGTTGTCCAACACCGGCGCTAAGATGCTCTTTTTAATTTCTTTTGCACTAGACATTAGTTCAGACCTCCGTCACGAACTTTTGCTAGGAACGGACCAAAGCCCATATCACCTAACCAGAAGTCAAATGTATGTTGAACACCAACGCTAGTCAGTGTTGCACCAGAAAGGCCATCTACACCGTGCTCAGAACCTTGAGGAGCGCCACCTTTAACAACCTGAATAGCAGGTTTGTGGTTTTCGTCGAATAATTTCTTACCAACGAATTGAGCGCGCCAAGTTGGGTTCTCAACTTCACCACCAAGTCCAGGAGTCTCACCTTGCTCGTAGTAAGTGATACCAGAAACTGTGTTGCCATCAGTTTCTACCGCAACGAATGCGTACATCATTGACCATAGACCGTTACCGTGAACAGGGATGATAACTTTAGAAGTTTCAGCGCCATCTTTCACAAGGTATACAGTACCCGTGTTAGCACGACGAAGGATCTTAGCGATGTCATCTTCAGCTGAAAGCTTGATTGACTGAGCTGGATCTTTTGCCGCTTTACGTTGGTCGTATGCAGCAGCATCGCCGTCAACGAAATCGCCAGTAGCGAAATCAACTAGACGAGGTTCAATGTTCTCTGCGTACAGTTCAGGGATATTACCCGCAAGTTCAATGCCCGCAACTTCAAGGATCTTAGTTTGCTGATCCAGAACCGCGTTAGCTTGTTGCTTAGGTTTAAGAACAACTGCAGCTGTTGAAACGATGATTGAGCACACTAGGCTCAATGCGATAACAACAAACAGCGTCTTTTTAATGCTATCGTTATTACTTGCCATAGCGTGCTAGTCTCCGCTTAATGTTCTTCTCGATTACAACGTGGTCAAACAGAGGAGCAAATAGGTTTGCGAATAGAATCGCAAGCATCATGCCTTCTGGGTATGCAGGGTTAACTACACGAATCATTACACACATTGCGCCGATTAGGATGCCGTACCACCACTTACCTTTGTTGGTAAATGAAGCTGATACTGGGTCAGTCGCCATGAAGAACATACCGAATGCGAAGCCACCTAGAACTAGGTGCCAGTGCCAAGGCATGCTGAACATTGCGTTAGTATCAGAACCGATCACGTTAAACAGCGTAGACACAGCAATCATACCGATCATTACACCAGCAATGATGCGCCATGAAGCGATACGCATGTAGACGATCATCGCTGCACCAATCATAAGTGCTAGAGTCGATACTTCACCGATAGAACCTGGGATGTTACCAATGAATGCGTCCATCCAAGTGATTGCTTCACCAGATGTTACGTTCATTAGTGCGCTACCGCCGCCTTGAGCCCATTGGCTAAGAGCAGTTGCACCAGAGAAACCATCTGCAGCAGTCCAAACTACGTCACCTGAAATCTGTGCAGGGTATGCAAAGAATAGGAACGCACGGCCAGCAAGTGCAGGGTTCAGGAAGTTACGACCCGTACCACCGAAGATCTCTTTAGCGACTACAACACCGAAGGTAATACCTAGTGCTGCTTGCCATAGAGGAAGTGTTGGCGGAACGATAAGCGCGAATAAGATAGAAGTAACAAAGAAACCTTCGTTTACTTCGTGCTTACGCACCATACAGAACAGAACTTCCCAGAAACCACCAACGATGAATACCGTTGCGTAAATAGGTAGGAAGTATGTCGCACCAAGTAGCATCTTACTGCCAACACCTGCATCGGCTCCTAAGGAGGCTCCGAGCATTTCGGTTAGCCAGTAGTGCCAGTTACCACTGATAACAGATGCTAGTTCAGCGCCTGCGTACATATGGTTAAGTGCTGCGATAGCTTGGCCACCCGCGTTGTACATACCCCAGAACATTGCTGGGAATACCGCGAACCAAACCATGATCATGATACGTTTTAAATCAACGCTATCACGAACGTGCGAGCTTTTCTTTGTAATAAGACCTGGCGTGTAGAACACTGTCGCTGCGGCTTCGTAAAGCGCAAACCACTTCTCGTGTTTACCACCTGGCTCAAAATGATGCTCGATGTCTTCAAGAAACTTTTTAAGGCCCATGAAAATTACCCTTCCTTCTCAATCGTATCTAGGCATTCACGAAGTAGTTGACCGTACTCGTACTTACCTGGACATACAAAGGTACACAATGCTACATCTTCTTCGTCTAGCTCTAGCGCACCAAGTGCTTGAGCACTATCAATGTCGCCTGCACATAGATCACGAAGCAGCAATGTAGGTTCCATATCTAGAGGCATTACGCGCTCGTAGTTACCAATTGGAACCATTGAGCGGTCACTACCGTTTGTCGTCGTTGTCATGTTGAACAACTGACCTTTAAACAGGTGACCAAGGAATGAACGAGTAACAGAGAACTTGTTCTTACCAGGCATAGCCCAGCCGAATAGCTCTTTATCACGACCTTCACGTAGAACAGAAACTTGCTGATGGTAACGACCAAGGAAAGCATGTGGACCTGTTGCTTCAGTACCCGTAAGTACAGAACCAGAAATCACACGAACTTCGCCTGGCATTAACTCGCTGTCTGTCAACTCTTCAAGGCTAGCACCAATTTGAGTACGAACTAGACGTGGGTTGTTCACCACTGGACCAGCCAGAGAAACAACACGCTCAGAGTAAATCTCACCAGTAAGGAAAAGCTTACCGAATGCGATAACATCTTGGTAGTTAATGCTCCACGCTACATTTTGTGCATTTACCGGATATAGGTAATGCATATGCGTGCCTGCAAGACCTGCAGGGTGTGGGCCATCAAAAACATGTTCTTCAACGTTAGACTGAGCTGAACGAGGTAAGCTAGTACCTTTTTTACAAACGTACACTTTACCGTTAGTCAGAGTTGAAAGAAGATCTAAACCAGCAACGAAAGCATCAGACTGCTCGTTAATGATTAATTCTGGCTCAGCTGCTAGCGGATTAGTATCCATAGCAGTAACGAAAATAGCCTGAGTTTCAGAATCAACTGCTGGAACCTTGCTGAACGGACGAGTTCGCAAAGCGGTCCATGCGCCAGACTCAACTAACTGAGCTTTAACCGTATCACGGTCAAGGCCTACTAGTTGGTTAGCTTCATAGCTATTGAACGTGATTTGCTCATTGCCTGCTACTTCAATCACTACTGATTGAAGAACACGCTTAGCACCACGGTTCACTTCAATAACTTTACCGCTTGCTGGAGAAGTAAATACAACACCTGGGTTCTTTTTATCTGCAAAAAGAACTTGGCCTTTCTTCACTTCATCACCAACGCGAGCATGCATCGTAGGACGCATACCAACGTACTCTTCGCCAAGCAAGGCGACTTTAGTGATGGACTTACCATCATTAATCACCTGGGATGGAGTTCCTGCGATAGGAAGATCCAAACCCTTCTTTATTGTAATCATACGCACTTGCACTACTTTATCGGGAAAAAGATTCTTTTAATTGCGTAAATTCGGGACGTTTTAAAATCGCCCTTAGACACGACATTACAGTGTCCGGTTTTGGTAAATTTGAGATACCAAAATCGCAACATTACATTAATAAACTCATCACAAAGATTATGTGAGATTTATCAGGTGCCGTATTCTAGCATTTTTTGACAACTTGATGCCATGACCAATAACTTGAATACGGCCTTTATTTGGTGAGATTTGAAGCATATGGACTCTCAAATATGTATAAATTTGACGAGCCGCACAGATAAATTGGCTTTTGAATCGTGTTTTAAACAAGAGATTAATACTCTGTCACAAACTAATATTTTACGAGTTATGTTGAAACACTGTTAATAAAAACATTACTCATTGTAGGTATTTCCAGCCGTTCTATTTACCATCAGTTTGAGTGATATAACAACGAAAAACAGATGAATTTGACGACAAAAAAGGCGGCATAGCCACCCCTTCTATATTCGTAAGCTTTCTTACTTACCGCCGCCCATGCACATCGGGCTATCTGGCACGTTATCGAGCTGCTTCATCCATTCATCTTTTGTATAAGTGTGAATGGACAATGCATGAATATTGTTCGCTAGCTCTTCTGAAAGGGCTTTATTTACCGCTCGATGACGAGCAATAAGACGCAAACCTTCAAACACATCGCTGACAACAATCACTTTGAAATGACTCTCAGAACCGGCCGGAACATTGTGCCTATAGCTCTCATTGACCACGTTTAAATGACTTGGTGAAAACTCATTGTGCAATTTTGTTTCGATAACTTCTTGGATCATTGTGATTCCTTAATAACGTATTGGCATTATCCGTGGGGTGAGTATAAACCCTAACAGGTCGAGTGTCTGAGTATTTCATAGCGAATGGCATAGGTTTGGTTGAGTTTTTTCTATCTTGTTCAGCCTGCATTTGAGACAATATCTTTGTTATTTCTTACATAAGTATCTCAAGCAATGAAAACCGAACTTACCCTTCACGACAGAACTTTGACCTTACATCGTTTCCCGAAACGTTCAAATGAAACCCTTCAAGCTTGGGATGCGGGCGACGAATACCTGATCAGTCATGTTGAAGAGATGAACCTTGAACCTGGCAAGCATATCCTGATCATGAACGACAGCTTCGGTGCCCTATCGACTTGGTTCTCGAAAGATCATGATGTCACGATGATGAGCGACTCATTTATCTCTCACCGTGGCGCACTGAAAAACTTGCAGCGCAATCAAAGCAACCGAGTGAACTTCTTGAACACGATGGATGATATCCCACACGGTATCGATCTTGTGATCATGCAGCTGCCAAAAACAAATCGTCACCTAATCTGGCAATTGAGCCAGCTACGCCAAGCATTGCCTGAAGGCTGCCAAGTGATTGGCGTCAACAAGGTAAAAGAGATTCACACCTCTACGCTTAACCTGTTCGAAAAGTACCTAGGCGAAACCAAAACATCACTAGCGAAGAAAAAACACCGCTTAGTATTCTCGTCTCCAAACTGCCAGCCAATTCAAACGGTAGAGCCTTTTGTTGAATGGGATGTAGACGGTGAAGATATCCGATTGAAAAATTTACCAAATGTTTACTCAGGGGAAGCACTCGATCAGGGCGCTCGCTATATGCTAGAGCACATCCCACAAGATCCTGAGCTGCGTCATATCATCGATCTTGGCTGTGGCAACGGCGTATTGAGTGTAAAAGCAGGGCAATTGAACCCACAAGCTCGTATCACCTGTGTGGATGAAAGCTTTATGGCGGTGGAATCGGCGCGCCAAAACGTCAAGGATAACCTTGGTGAAGAAGGCAACTTCCAGTTCATCGCCAACAACTGTTTAGATGGCTTCAAGAAGAACAGCACCTACTTAGTGATGTGTAATCCTCCATTCCATCAGCAACAAGCGATTACGGATCACATTGCGTGGCAAATGTTCTGTGATGCAAAGCATGTTCTTAGCAATGGAGGCAAATTAATTGTTATTGGCAACCGACACCTCGGATACGATGTCAAACTAGCAAGACTATTTGGTGAAGCTAACGTTGAAACGCTTGAACTAAACCAAAAATTTGAGATATTACAAGCAACAAGAGAACCTGCGAATTTTAATAAATAAGCAGAAACGACTTCACAAGAATTTAAGATACCTAGCTTCTGGTGTGAATTTAGAAAGGATAAAGGAATGAAAAAACTGATTTTGGCTGCTTCTATTATGGCTTTGACAGCATGTTCAGCCCCTCAGCAAGAACAAATCAATGTAATGCCGGAAGCTTCACTAAGCTCAAGCAACCTTGTACAAGGCAAAACATACACACTAACCAGTAAAGATGTTCGTGCCGCTCAATATGTTGCATTGGTTGATAGTGGCCGTTCAAACATTCAGCCAATTCACGCTAAGCAAAATATGCGTATTTCTCTAGAAAATGCTGTTGCACAGCAGTTAGAGTCTCAAGGTTTTCGTGCGAGCGTAAACAGTGAAAACTCGATTGTTTTAGAGATTCAAGAAGCACTCGTTACCGTAGAGCACACCATTATGGAAAACAAAATGGACGGTAAAGTAACGCTTGAAGTTACCGCTGAAACGCCTGAAGGCAAGCTAGTTAAAACATTCAACGGTACTGCAACGCGCACTGGTACATTGAGCGCATCAAACGACGACATCTCTATGGTTCTTAATGACGTGATCAACTTGGTTCTTACTGAGATCGCTAACGACCAAGAGCTACAAACTTACATGAAGGAACGTTTCTAATGGGTCGTATTTTATCTTCTATCGCATTAATGCTAGTGAGTGTGAGCGTTTGGGCTGGTCCTAAAGTAAACGTGGAAACAACATTAGGCGACTTCACTATTGAGCTTAGCCAAGAACAAGCACCGGTTAGCGCGGAGAACTTCCTAAAATACGTTGCAGACGGCAGCTACGAAGGCACTATCTTCCACCGTGTTATTCCTGGCTTTATGGCGCAAGGTGGCGGCTTCGATCAAGAGATGAATCAACAAGCAACTTACGCTCCTATCAAGAATGAAGGCAGCAATGGCTTGAAGAACGATACAGCAACAATCGCGATGGCTCGTACTAATGCGCCAGATTCTGCAACTCGTCAGTTCTTCATTAACTTCTCTGATAATGATTTCTTGAACGCCAAAGGTGGCAACCCAGGCTACGCTGTATTCGGCAAAGTAACTGAAGGTTTTGATGTTGTTCAAAAGATGGCAACGATTCCAACCAAACGAATGGGCCGCATGTCAGACATCCCAGTCGACCCAATCGTCATCACTAAAGTGACCCTTCTTAAGTAATCCAATCTAACGCCCTTATTTCTTAAGGGCGTTTTTCTACACAAGGACGCCCTATGTCATCAGGCACTCCCTCTCTTTCTTGGATGCAGACTTTCCGCAGCTACCTAGATAAACGCCTACTTTGGGTGTTTATGCTCGGCTGTTCGAGTGGCTTCCCATGGGTTCTTATTGGATCCAACATGTCTGGTTGGCTAAAAGATGCAGGTTTAACGCGTGCTGCCATCGGCTACTTTGGTAGTGTGTTTGCCGTGTATGCGATTAACTTTCTATGGGCACCATTGGTAGACCGAGTAAAACTACCGGTGCTTCACGCAATACTCGGCCAGCGCCGCAGTTGGATCTTTTTCTGCCAAACCATTGTTTTAATCGGTACCTTATTCATCGCAGGCGTCAATCCCGCAGAGAACTTGGCGTTTACTTCAATGTTGGCGCTCGCTATTGCCATTGCCTCAGCCACGCAAGACATCGCGATTGATGCATTTCGTATTGATACCTTCCCAAAATCCGAAGCATCAAAACTGCCGCAAGCTTCTGCAATGGCAGTGATGGGTTGGTGGACGGGGTATTCTCTACCAGGCTACCTTGCCTTTATTAACGCAGACTCAATCGGTTGGAATGGTGTGTATTACGGAATGGCAGGCGTCGTTGTCGTACTAATGCTGTTTACGCTTTTTGTCGGAGAGCCAAACACACAACGCGAAGCCCTGCAAGAACAAGCTCAGCAACGCCACAATAAGGTTATCGGTTCGAAAGTGGTGGCTTGGTTCAGTGTTACCGTGTTAGAACCGTTTTATGACTTCTTCAAACGAAACGGAGTTCAAGTTGCCATCACCCTACTGCTGTTCGTATTCCTATTTAAGATAGGTGAAGCCTTCTTAGGTCGTATGTCGATCACCTTCTATAAAGAGATAGGTTTTAGTAACGAACAGATCGGCCACTATTCGAAGTTAATTGGTTGGGGCGCAACCATATTCTTCACTTTGGTAGGCAGTGTCTTCAATGTGAAATTCGGCATTGTACGCGGACTGATGATTGGCGGTGTTGCCATGGCAGCCAGTAATCTAATGTTTGCGTGGATCGCTCAGGCAGGCCCAAGTGAAACCTTGTTCTTGGCAACGATTATTGTCGATAACTTCACGACCGCCTTTTCAACAGTAGCTTTTGTCTCTTTCTTAACGCTATTAACCGGGCAGGCCTTCTCTGCAACCCAATATGCATTACTCGCGTCCTTGGGTAACTTCGGTCGAACAACACTGGCTTCATTTAGTGGTGAATTGGTCGATTACCTCAATGATTGGTCAACCTTCTTTATACTGACCGCACTTATGGTGATTCCAAGTTTGATCATGCTCTACTCGTTACGCCACTTTTTCACGGATTTATTAGAGAAAGCCAAAACTAACCAAGAATAGAGTCAAAGAAAACAAATAAGAAGAGGGTAGCATTGATCTACCCTCTTCTACGTTCTGTCTTCAGATCTAGTCTGTTGTTTCACTGACAATTAGGTTAAAACCCGTACCCATCGAATCATCAATCGCCACGACTTGATACACCACACCATCAGCTAAGGTTGCGGGCGCAGAATCAATCGCCACAACCGATGGTTGTCCCGCTACCGTTATCGTCACAAAGTAAGATCCCGCTGCCACATAAATGCCATTCGCATAATCTTTGAATTTCACATCACTTAACGCCGGAGTGCTACCAGAGATACCTACGTTTTCTGTTAAGTAGATGTCCACCGATGCCGCAATTGGGTTAGCAGCAGCATGGGTAATGTTTAATACCGCACTGGTCGCCACCGGACGACGGTTCTCAGGAACAAGCAAAGGTTCCAAATTCAGTGGATTTACTGTCCCTACCGCATAGATGCTGTAATCCATGCCAGCAAATACAGCTAATCCATCAACATCAATAAATGTCGGAGACGTCGTTCCCGTTTCGTATATATCAATATCATAACTGTCTGCTGCTAAATCTAAGAAACCGCGAATTTCTTTAAACATTAAACCATCAAGAGGAGCAAACTTAGCAGAATTAACAAATACATCTACAGCTGGTGCGCCATCGACCAAATGCCCGACTCTTACTTCGGCAGTTTCTGCCATGTCATAGATTAACGATGATCCACTACCATCCATCACCATCAATTTTACTGGGGAAGCGCTATTGGAGTCAGCTCTTGGCACAGCCGCAATCGTTAGCTCGCTGCCGCCAGACAGAGTGATTTCTCCAGAGTCAAAAGCAATAGCACTGTCGCTCACGGTTTCTAATCTCACACGATATTGTCCTGCAGGGATATTGAGTACGTCAGTAAAATCTTTATAAGCTAAAGTCCCTAACGGTGCGCCCAATGGATCACTCGGCCCTGTCACATATAGGTTTACATCGCCAACTCCTGTTGCCGCGTGTACTACTTGCACATCTAGACTTGAACTTGTTGCCGTTCCTGCAGCAGGGCGAGTAACAACCAAAGCCTCTACAGGATTGTTGGATCCATCGGCGTCGCCTACAACCATCACGGTGTAATCTAAGTCACCGCTTAAATCGAATTGGCTTTGAGGGATAACAGTGGCCACTTCGTCACCTGGGAGTTGGACATCGACTTGAAGAGTTGTCTGTCCTTGACCTACGGAGGCGTATCCGGATGCTTGAGCATAATCGACATCGCTCCAACGAGCCTGACTATTGACTAGAACGTTAGCTAAAGGAGCATCTGGCGATGCATGTACAGCTTGTAGTTGAGTTGTTGATTCATCGTCGTCATCACACCCAACAATAAATAGGGCTGAAATTGCTACAGCGAGTATAGGTGAATATTTCATTGGTCTTCTCTCCAAAAAAGTTAGACCAGTTCGTCACACAAATGATTAGTCCAATAACTAATCTTTAAAAAGTATTTCAAAATCTAGTGCAGTGAACTGTCTTTAATTCTCCGTGATTCAAAAAGTAGCTAGGTTCAAATCCCTAGGCAGTCATCACATGAGTTGTCCATCAATTGATTCCAACTTCATTACGCTGTTGGTCAAAAATAGATCAAAGACAAGATTAAGAGGTGGTTTGAATGAGTCATTTTTTAAGAGAAAACGCTTAGAAAGGAATACTGTTGATTTTGATATGCATGTCACTCTAATTAGTAGAATCGTTTGCTTAGCGCAGTATTTCACCTATTTATCCACAAAATAATCGAATTTCACAAAATCAATAGAATTAGAGGTGCATCAAGATGCATTGCCACCTTAAAGTTCCATCATTTAGATCATTAGTGTGATCAGTCTCACCTTAATAATTGTAGTTTTCACTCTGTCTCACTTTTATTTGAGAACAAAATCGCTATTATGCTCGGCATTCGGACATCATAAACACGCACGGATTAGCGGGTTACTTATTTCAAACATAGAGAGTTCCATTATGCGTAAATCACTTTTAACTCTTGGCCTACTTGCAGCAGCATCTGCTCCAGCAATGGCAGCTGATTATTCTGACGGCGACATCCATAAGAACGATTACAAATGGATGCAATTCAACCTTATGGGTGCATTCAATGAGAAAGGCGTTACTGAGTCTACTCATGATTACCTAGAGATGGAATTTGGTGGTCGCTCTGGAATCTTTGATCTTTACGGTTACGTTGACGTATTCAACCTAACTTCTGATCCAGGTAGTGATAAGAATGGCCAAGAAAAAATCTTCATGAAGTTCGCTCCTCGTATGTCTCTTGACGGGCTAACAGGTAAAGATCTTTCTTTCGGTCCAGTTCAAGAGCTTTACGTATCAACGCTTATGGAATGGGGTGGTAACTCTGGCGTTAACACTCAAAAAGTTGGTCTTGGTTCTGACGTAATGGTTCCATGGTTTGGTAAAGTTGGCCTAAACCTTTACGGTACATACGACTCAAACAACAAAGACTGGAACGGTTTCCAAGTTTCGACTAACTGGTTTAAGCCATTCTACTTCTTCGAGAACGGTTCATTCATCTCTTACCAAGGTTACATCGATTACCAATTCGGTATGCAAGATGAGTACTCTCAAGTAAGCAACGGCGGCGCAATGTTTAACGGTCTTTACTGGCACTCAGATCGCTTTGCAGTTGGTTACGGCCTGAAACTATACAGCGATGTATACGGCTTTAAAGATGGCGCAAACCTTCCATGGGATGCATCTACACAAGCTGAATCATCTGGCGTAGGCCACTACGTAGCAGTAACTTACAAGTTCTAATCGAACTTCTAAGAAAGTTTCCAAAATGGCACCCTCGGGTGCCATTTTTTATTGCTTTCATTTAATGCCTCGCTATCCTTGCAGCATCACTTTCTTATCTCGGAATTGCTGTGAACATCACTATTGTTGGACCTGGAGCTATCGGCTCTTTATGGGCGATTAAATTGCTTCAAGCTGGTCATAATGTCTCGTTGTGGAGTCGCTCCCCTGAAGCCTCAATTGGCCTAACAATTGATGAGCAAACTTCACTTTCCTTCAGTAATAACAATATCGAAAAGCTATCAACGAGTGACTTAGTGATCTTCACAGTCAAGGCTTGGCAAGTAGAAGAAGCCACCACTCCGTTACTTCAATACCTCGACTCTGACACCATTCTCATGTTCATGCATAACGGAATGGGAGCGGTCGACAACATCGCCACCCAAATTAATGCTCACCCGATAGTATTGGCAACCACGACCCAAGCAGCATTCAAACCTGATCGTAATAGTGTATCTCACACAGGAATAGGCCAAACTCAATTGGGTGCTTTTAACCAAACGGGTCAGCAGTGCACGTTTTTAGTTGATGTATTGGATCATGCTCTCCCCGCTGTGAGTTGGAACCCACAAATAAAAACCGCGCTCTGGACTAAACTCGCCATCAATTGTGCTATTAACCCACTCACTGGGTTGAAACAAATCAAGAACGGCGAACTTGCAGACCAAAGGTTTGAGGGTATTTTAAGTTCTATCGTTGAAGAGCTCACACAAGTTATGCAGGCCGAAGAGATCACTTGTTCACTCGACGAGTTAGAAGCAAGCGTCAAACAGGTCATCCAAGCCACAGCTCAAAACAACTCATCCATGAAGCAAGATATGTTTTACCAACGCAAAACAGAGATCGACTTCATCACTGGACACCTAATAAAAACAGCGCTTAAGCATCAGATAGAAGTTCCCGTTAACCAAAAGCTGTTCGATCAAGTCAAAGAGCAAGAAAATAGCTGGAATCATCAAGATTAGTCAGCAACGGTCAACAAGTCGCGATAAAATAACAATACCGCTAAGCATAACGCTGGCACCAATTTCCAAGATTTTAGGTAAGAATAGATGCTTGATATCAATCACATCCGAGAGCAGTTTCCTGCGCTATCACAAACCATCAATCAACAACCATTGATTTACTTAGACAGCGCGGCAACGACACAAAAACCTCAGGTAGTTATTGATGCCATTAGCCAATATTACTCCAAACAAAATGCCAATGTTCACCGTGGTAGCCATAGCTTAACAGCGAACGCGACCAGTCAGTTTGAAGCTGCCAGAGATAAGGTCGCTCAGTTTATTGGAGCAAGCTCTTCAAAAGAGATCATCTGGACTCGCGGTGCAACCGAGGCGCTCAACCTAATTGCTCAAACCTACGCAAGAAGCACCCTTCAGCCAGGCGATGAGATCTTAGTGAGTGAAATGGAACATCACGCCAACATCGTGCCTTGGCAAATTGTGGCAGAACAAACCGGGGCTAAAGTCGTTAAAGTACCAATGACATCGGATTGCGAATTTGACCTAGTCGCGTTTGATACGCTTTTAAATGAACGAACCAAGATTGTTGCATTAGCTCAGATAACCAACGTAACGGGTTCTCGTCAGCCGATTGAAGCCGTCATCGAGAAAGCACATAAGATGAATGCAATTGTGGTAGTCGATGGCGCACAAGGTATCGTTCATGAATCAGTTGATGTTGCTGCTTTAGGCGCTGATTTCTACGTATTCTCTGGACACAAGCTCTATGCCCCTGCGGGCATCGGTGTGCTTTACGGCAAGCTTGAATTGTTAGAAGCGATGCCACCTTGGCATGGTGGTGGCAAAATGGTCGAGCGCGTCTCTTTCTCTGGCACTACTTTTTCAGAACTGCCTGGCAAATTCGAAGCGGGCACGCCAAATGTGGCAGGAGCCATAGCACTAAGCACCGCAATAGAATGGTTAAGTGGTTTTGTACAACAAGATGTCGAAAATCATATCCACCAACTACAACACGAGACCTACCTTGCGCTCAGTAAACTGGATGACATTCAGGTTTTGGGGTATCAGCCCAACGCAAGCGTGATTACTTTTGTGATGGATGGTGTTCACCACCAAGATATAGCGACTCTATTGGATCAGCAAGGGATCGCGGTACGTGCAGGGCATCATTGTGCTCACCCATTAATGGATGCACTTAATGTGAAAGGAACGGTTCGAATCTCATTTGGTATTTACAACAACATGGATGATGTTGAAAAGCTCGTAGCGGCGATAGAAAAAGCCGTTGATATGCTTTAGGGGATGGCGAGACTCAATTAGCAGTCATCATTCCAGAGCTAAGGAACGAAGTATCTGGAACCTCAAATAGGAAACCATCCAAACGAGACTCCCTATTACGCTCCTTCGTCGCTTTAGGGAATGACGAAGCACAGTTAGAAATCGTCATTCCAGAGCTAAGGAACGAAGTATCTGGAACCTCAAATAGCAAACTATCCAAACGAGATTCCCTATTACGCTCCTTCGTCGCTTTAGGGAATGACGAAGCACAGTTAGAAATCGTCATTCCAGAACTGAGGAACGAAGTATTTGGAATCTCTAATAGCAATACTATCCAAACGAGATTCCCTATTACGCTCCTTCGTCGCTTTAGGGAATGACGAAACACAGTTAGAAATCGTCATTCCAGAACTGAGGAACGAAGTATTTGGAATCTCTAATAGCAATACTATCCAAACGAGATTCCCTATTACGCTCCTTCGTCGCTTTAGGGAATGACGAAACACAGTTAGAATTCGTCATTCCAGAACTGAGGAACGAAGTATCTGGAATCTCTTTAAAGCGCTACGATGAAAAGGTGTGAGACAATTACGAGCTAGCGAGGTTCTTAATTTGCTCAACAATCGCTTTTAATCCATTACCGCGAGATGGGCTAAGGTGGGTAATTAGACCGATTTGTTCAAAGTAACCATCAATATCGAACGCTTGAACCTCCTCTGATGTTTTTCCATCATACGCAGCCATTACTAATGCAATCAGACCGCGCACGATACGAGCATCAGAATCAGCACAAAAGTGCCAAACACCATCGATATTCTGAGAAACCAACCACACTTGGCTTTCACAACCAGATACTACAACCTGCTCACTTTTCAGTTCATCAGGCATCGTTGGCAGTTTCTTACCCCATTGAATCACTTGGCGATAACGGTCTTCCCAGCCGCTGAATGTCTGCATCTTCGCGACGATATCATCACTGGTAATTTCAGTGCCGAATGGAGAGCTTGGGAATGTGGTCATTTTAATATCCAGTCGATTGTTAATTGAGTAAAAGACGTTACTTAGCGTGCTTTTGAATCAGCTTTTCTACAATACGTGAAACAGCCACAAAACCAAACGTCGCCGTTACAACCGTTGCCGCACCAAAACCCGTCGCACAATCCATGCGTTTTGGACCTTCTGCTGTCGCTTTCGCAGCACAGACACTGCCGTCAGCTTGAGGGTATTTCAGCTGTTCAGTTGAGAACACACAATCGATACCAAACTTACGTGCTGGATTCTTAGGGAAGTTATGATGACGACGAAGGGTATCTTTTAGCTTCTTCGCTAGCGGATCTTGAATCGTCTTAGTCAGATCAGCCACTTTGATTTGAGTAGGATCGATTTGACCACCCGCACCACCCGTGGTGATCACCTTAATTTTGTTGCTACGACAATATGCCAACAGTGAAGCCTTAGCTTTCATGCTATCAATCGCATCTAACACAAAGTCGAACTCTTTCGATAGGTATTCAGCCTGATTGTCTGGGCCAATAAAGTCGTCAATCAGGTTAACTTTACACTCAGGGTTAATCAGCTTAACGCGCTCTGCCATCACTTCGATTTTGCTTTTACCAACGGTACCGGACATTGCGTGGATCTGACGGTTAATGTTAGTTACACACACGTCATCCATATCGATCAAAGTCAGCTCACCTAAACCAGTACGAGCAAGCGCTTCAACCGCCCATGAACCTACACCGCCAATACCGATCACGCACACGTGTGCTGCTCTAAGTATATCGACTTCACTATTGCCATATAGGCGACGGGTGCCACCAAATCGTTGGTCATAGTTTTCTGAAGCTGGAGTGGTCAATTCACGCATTGTTGCCGCCAATTTATTTCTGAGAAAAAGAAAAGAGTGCGTTTTATACGCACTCTTGAATAAAAAGTCTAGGGGATTAGCGATTCGCTTTCAATGCCCTATTTTATTGTCGCTTACTCAACCTTTTCAGGAGGCAAAGCCCAAGGCGCTTCGGTTGCGCTGCCATCTAAGCCGAGCTTCCACACACGACCAAAATGCTTGTAATGACCCGCTTCGGTACCCGCTCGTGGGCCCATACCGTGGTAAAGGTCCAAATGGTTTTGCTTAACCGCGCCGCCCGTATCCAAAACAAGTAACAGTCTTAGTTGGTGAGCACCGCTCCAAGTACCATCAGCATTCAATAATGGAACCTCAGCAAGAATCGGCGTCCCCATAGGCAAGATAGAGCGATCGCCCGCAACCGCCGCCATAGGTAATAGAGGAATGCCCGCGCTGCCCATCACAGATAGGTCGTCTCTCGCTTCAAAAAACACGAAAGATGGGTTTTGCTCAAGCAGCTCTTTCACTACTTCAGGATCATTTGCCAAAACCCACTCTTTGATTGCTTTTAGCGACATTTTTTCGCGTGGAACTAAGCCTCGTTCAATCAGAACACGGCCAATGCTCACATAAGCTTTATTGTTCTTACCCGCGTAGGCGAAATACTGCAGCGTGTCATCATCACCGAAGTGCACGAACCCACTGCCCTGCACTTCCATCATAAATGGGTCGATACGGTTGGAAGAGTAACCTAACTCAAGGCCTTGACCTTCTAATGCGCCGTTGTAAATTTCTTCGCGTGTTGGACACTCTTTACCACACTCAGGAAGTCCGTAAACAGGGTAACGGTATTCTTCATTCGCTTCGTGGCGTAGTTCCATCACAGGAGAAAAGTAGCCAGTGAACAAAACATTGCCTTGTTTATCACCACCGCCTAGTTGAGCAGTTTGAACGCCAAAATTCGCTAGCTCGCTTGGATCCCCACTCAGCATCGCCCACTCATTAAGTTGTTGATAAAGCGGATCATAGATTTTAGCCATCGAAGGGGATTTAGAAACCACCATCTCAGCTTGCTCTGCAAATGCGGTGTAGTCTCTTGGTTTATTGGATTCAACCTGATCGACCTTATTCAAGGTACGAGGAAATTCGTCATCAAGGTGTTGTTGAGCAAGATCAGTGGGTTGAGCACAGCCAAATAGCAAAGAGGCAGCGACTAGGGGAAGCCATTTTTTAATCACAAGAGTCATCCTAAAAATTCTATGCATCGAGGATGACAAAAACAGTCAGATAACACAATCGTAGATTGTAAGAGTTTACAATAAGATAACCTATCGGACGGAGTTATCGATATGGCCTTTAAGGCGGAAGATGGGATTGTAGTGACTGTCAGAATCGAGCACCATTTCTGTATTGTCAGAATTGGTCATGCGGAAGCGATAGGTTTTATCTCCCGCCTTGTATTCAAAGTAGTTACCGTCAAAGTCAAAGCTCGTCGAAACAACAGACCCACGAACTGACACACCATTAGCATTCAGAACAAATTCATCCGTCGCATAATGTGCAACATCCTGCTCTATCCAAGTACCGTATATCAGATTGTCGGGCGTCGCCGCATCTTGCACTCGAGAAAGCACATCGCCAAACAAAGAAACCACAGCAAACGAACCTACCAAGGCTAGAACCATTAAACAGCGTTCAATGATCTTACGCTTCAACTTAGATTGATTGCGCTGATCAGCTTCACTGTAGAGACCTTTGGTTATCTCATCGATTTTGTTCTTTGTTGCTGGAGCTTGTTGCATTCGGTGACTACTCATAAGGATGCTATGCGCATTCTACACTGAGACAGTTTATATATTGAAGCCTAGATAAGAATAGTTTGCGCTTTATTCCAAAAAGGTGTTGTTTACATTTGAATTTAAATGCTAAATTATCGAATAAATAAACAAAATGGGCTTGTTCTGTGAAATTAAGAAGTACAGCGCTAGTAAAAGGTTTCAGACAATCAACCCCTTACGTAAATGCTCACCGTGGCAAAACCATGGTCATTATGCTGGGAGGCGAAGCCGTTGCCGACAGGAACTTTGGTAACATTATTAGTGATATAGCCTTGCTCCACAGCCTTGGAGTAAAGATTGTTCTCGTTCACGGGGCAAGACCGCAGATCAACCAATTGCTCACCAAGCAAGATTGCCATACGCCTTATCACAAGAATATTAGAGTCACTAATGAATATTCTTTGGGCGTCGCTATGCAAGCTGCAGGCCAACTACAACTTGCCATCACAGCTCGACTTTCGATGAGTTTGAACAACACCCCGATGGCAGGTACTCAACTTAATGTGATGAGTGGCAACTTCATTACCGCTCAGCCGCTTGGCGTCGATGACGGTACGGATTATTGCCACAGCGGGCGTATTCGTCGAATCGATATCGAAGGGATCAATCGCACGCTTGACCAAGATTCAATTGTACTGTTAGGTCCTATTGCCAGCTCCGTGACAGGCGAAAGCTTTAACCTACTTTCTGAAGAGGTTGCGACCCAAGTTGCTATTCGTCTAAAGGCCGACAAGCTAATTGGCTTTTGCTCCGAACAAGGGGTAACAGATGAACGCGGTAACGTGCTCGCCGAACTCTTCCCTAAAGACGCCAAGCAAATTCTAGAACGATTAACGGAATCTCAAAACCCTGCCGAAGACATGAGCACAGGAACACTGCGCTTCTTGAAAGGAGCTATCTCCGCTTGTCGTGCTGGTGTGCCTCGTTGTCACCTAATCAGCTACAAGGTAGATGGCGCGTTAATCCAAGAACTGTTCTCTTTTGATGGTATTGGGACCCAAGTGGTTATGGCGAGTGCTGAGCAAGTAAGACAAGCTCAGATTGACGATATTGGTGGCATCTTTGACCTTATTCGCCCTTTGGAAGAACAAGGCATTCTCGTTCGTCGCTCAAGAGAACAATTGGAACAAGAGATTCACCGTTTTACGATCATCGAAAAAGACGGTCTGATTATTGGCTGCGCTGCGCTATACGCGTATCCGGAAGATCACATGGCAGAGATGGCGTGTGTGGCGATTCACCCTGACTATCGCGATGGAAACCGTGGGCAATTACTGCTGGATTACATGCGCCACCAATCAAAATCTCGTGATATCGACCAGATCTTCGTCCTTACTACGCACAGCCTTCACTGGTTCCGTGAACAGGGTTTTTACGAGATAGCGGTTGATGAATTGCCGATGGAAAAACAAGGGTTATACAACTATCAGAGAAACTCAAAAATCTTGGCGCTCAACGTATAAATAAAGTTTTGGAGCACAATCTCACTTCGACAGAAAAATAATTGCAAATGTAATCGTTTTCTATATGAGATTTATTAACTATGCACTTTCACTCACACGTATAATTGTATAGAATTTAGACGCTTTAATAATCTTAACAAATGTTTTTATTGGAATTGCCATCTCGATAGTCATATAGAACTCATTGAGGTGGTCACTGCACGGATTGCTATACCCGTTGACGGTCAGCACGCTAACATTAGCTCTGCTCGTTAATATAAACAGCAAAAAGAGCAACATTGATATGAGAACCATTGTTTGTAACTCGCTGCAAAGTTTTTGGGATATGGCTGATAACCAATTCTTAGAAGGGCTAGACGTACACTGCGTGTTCCCTGTTAGCGAGAATCTAAAAGAGTTTATTTTGAATTGCCAAGCAAAGTACAAGATAAACCACATATCGTTTACTCGAGCGTTTTTAAGCAAAGAGTCTTAATAACGTTCAAAGCAACCAGGGATGGTTGCTTTGTGTTTATCTAGCCCTAAGTTCAAGCCCTTCTCTAGCGTCCATAACGACTAATTCGTTAAGCGACTGCCTAAACCACTCACTCGCTCTGTTTTCACCTTAATCCCACGCTTCAACACATTTGTATCGCTGAACATCATCAGTCGTTTCTTAGCACGTGTAATACCGGTATAGATAAGCTCCCGCGTTAAAATAGGGCTGAAGTCTGGCGGTAAGATCATTAAGGTCAGATCAAATTCACTACCCTGAGATTTATGTATCGTCATTGCATAAGCTGTTTCATGATCGGGCACTCGGCTTGGGAGCACGGCTTTCACACTGCCGTCTGGCAACTCAAAATACACCTTCAATCGAGGTGCCGAACTTGCCTCATGTGACTCTAGATTAATTGAATCGGCTTCGAGCATACAGATACCAATATCACCATTATACAAACCCAAGCCATGATCATTTCGCGTCACCATAACAGGACGCCCGTGATACCACAGTTCATCATTATGAGGCCTCACCAAACGCCTTGCGGCCAGTGCTCTTTCAATTCTGTGGTTGAGGCCTTTAACACCAAAATCCCCTTCACGAATGGAACACAACAGTCGGCATTGGCTGAACAAATCGAGTACCGATTTCGCTCTCGCTTCTTGAGTTTCTAACTCTTCCAACGGCACATTCATTCTATTGAGGTACGCACCATACTCGTTAACCAAAGTACGCAGCATCAAGTTATAGCTGTCACTCGACAGAGGGTGGTTTTCGATATCGCCAAACCCTTTACCAAACACTTGATCTACTTGATTCGCAGAGCCGTTGTTGATTGCTTTTGCCAACTGCCCGATACCGGAACGCGCATCGAAACGATAACTCTTCTGCAGCATACACAAGCTATCTGCAATCGCAGGCGGATTCACCGCTCCAGCTTTGTCTTGTCTTGGTTTAGTTATCGCATCAAAACCTGTCATCTCTGCAATCAAATTGCCTTGCGCTGTGCTGTACCCTGCAGAGTTGAATGAACAGATATCACCGAGCACAGCACCTGCCTCTACTGAAGCGAGTTGGTCTTTATCACCCAATAAGATGAGCCTTGCGTGCTCAGGAAGTGCATCCACCAGCTTATACATCATCGACAGATCAACCATAGAAGCTTCATCCACTACCAAGATATCAAGGTGGAGTGGATTGCGTCGGTTATGCCTAAACTCAGCACGGTTAGGAATCGCGCCGAGTAATCTGTGTAACGTGCTCGATTCAGTTGGTATGTTGGCTTTTACTTCAGGCGCTAATGGCAGCTGTTCAATCGCTTTGCCAATCGACTCGGTTAAACGCGCCGCTGCTTTACCCGTCGGTGCCACCAGTTTAATCGTCGGTGTTTTACCTTGACTGAGCGATTGCTCGACCATCGCCGACAGTAATTTGGTTACTGTGGTCGTTTTACCGGTACCCGGCCCACCGGAAATCACCGCAAAGCGACGACTCAGCGCCACCGCTGCCGCGACTTTTTGCCAGTTCAAACATGCTGATAACGGAACCAAACCATCCAACACATCTAAGTCTGTCACTTGCTTAGCTTGTACAATCGCTTGGTCTATTGCTCCCCAATCTAGAGCCTGCTCATTCACAATATCAAGATGGTCACACACCAATTGTTGACGTAATACCTGAGAGGTGTGATGGCTTGCTTCAGCCTTGGCTAACGCGTTAAACAGAAAGTGATAGCTACGTGCAAAAAGCTGATTGAGCGTTTCAGTCAGCGCTTTTTTCTGCTCAGTATTGAACTCTACTGGCTTACTTAAACGGTTTAGAGTCTCAGCCAACACAACTTCGTAATTCCAATAACGCTGTAAATAGACACGTTGCCCATCGAACATCAGCGGCTTAACGCAATCATTGGTTGTGCCAACTAGGTTAGATGATTGCAGAACCGTCGCCCAATCAATACCTAACAATTTCTGGTTCAGTTGCAATGCCGTCTCACCATACAAACCAAGTAACTGAGCAAGATCTGCCATTAGTTCAGGGGCTGCCGTATGCTGCTGTATAAGCTGAGTACAAATGTGCCCCTTGCCTAATTCATGGCTCACTACCCCAGCCAGAAAGCCGATCTCTTGAGGGTGACTCGTCGCTTGCTGCGTAATAAAACGGGCAAACTGATAATCCAATTGACGAATTGAGCCCTTATCCGCAAGGAACTTGAGTACATCCATGAGCTGTTCAGGGATAAGTGAAACTGGCTTTACAGAGTTCGCAGTTTCCATGCCGGTATTAGTGGTCGTTGTTGTCATTATAGAAGCCCCATCTGTCCAGTTTCATTGTCATTCAATTGTGCTGAACGTCTGTCTATCACTTTACCGTCAATCAATTGATCCATTTCATCGAGCAAAGCCAATGTAGGTTTAGTCGAGAAAATACCTTGTTGAGATTGGCCGTCCATTCCTCTTAAAAACAAGTAATAAATCCCACCAAAATGTTGTTCATAACTGTAATCTGCAACGCGACTGCGTAAGAAGCGATGCAATGCCAACGCATAGATTTGATATTGCAGATCGTAACGGTGGTCGGCCATCGCCGATTTCAATGCCTCACCATGGTAGACGGAAATGTCATCACCTAGGTGGTTCGACTTCCAGTCGAGCACATAGTATTTACCTTGATGCTCAAACACCAAATCGATGAAGCCTTTCAGCATGCCTTGTACAGTTTGAAAACCTAGGTCACCCGCTTTTGCCGACAAGGGATCATGATACTGAATGGTTTGATTGAGCTCAGATGCAGCCAACACTTCGATCGGCAATAAGAATTCCATCTCGACTAATCGTTGCGTTGAGTCTTTCTCGCTTAGTTTTAAGTTCTTACCATCCAATGCGGTGTTCAGCACCGTATCGACCAGTTGTTGAAGCACGGGCAGCCACTCGAGTTCGTATTGTTCTGACTCTAATAAGTGAGTGATTACTTGCGTGTTGTGTTCGCTGGTCGCAGGCTCGGTAAATTCAACATCCTCAAACAAGGTGTGCAAGAAGGTCCCCGGACGAGCGCCTCGAGGGAACGTGAATATAGAACGTTCAGGTTCAATCAATTCCGACTCATCTTGTTCATCCGCCGAGTCAATATCGAAGCCAGACACCTCAATTGTCGCATCATGGCTCGCACCGTGACTGCCTTGCTTTACAAGCCCCGAGTAACTGGTGATACGCCAAGCTCGGTCAATTGAAGCTTTAAGTTCATTGGCCTGTAAGTCGTCACTCACTTGCTCTGTTTGTACAAAAACGTGCTCGTGAGCAGTCGGAGTTTCAGACAGTAGTACGCTTGAATTCTTACCCTCAATTGCAGATAGAGCTTGATGCAACTCGGCGATGCCTTGCTCTTGTCCGTTTTGAACCAAATAGCCCATAGCACTCAAGTGAACGCCAGTTGGCTCTTTGGTTGAACGCCCTTTACGTAGCGGTGCCATACCAATAAAACAGCCATAGACCGCTCGAGTCAGCGCTACGTAAATCAAACGTAGATCTTCTGCCAATCGCTCTTTATCGGCTTGTGCTAAGGCACTGTTGCTGCCAGTAATATCAAGCACGGTAGTATCTGAATCATGATCGTAGAACTTGCCTTCGCTCGCTTCACGGTAGCTCGCGACAAACGGCAAAAATACGAGGTCATATTCCAAGCCTTTCGACTTATGAATGGTAACGATTTGAACCAAGTTTCTTTCTGATTCAAGGCGTTGAATGTCGTCGTCACTGCCACCTAAACCATTTTGTGCATCTGATATCGCTTCTGCCAGCCAACGCAACAAGCCATAGTCACTGTCGAGTTCTTGTCTTGCTTGTTGCAACAATTCGCCAATGTGCATTAAATCAGTGAGTGAGCGCTCACCATTTTCTTCTTCCAGTAAGCGTTCCGCGAGATGTCGTTTACTGATCACGCTGCGAAGCATTGGCAACACGCCGCGCTGAAGCCACAACTTACGATATTCTCTAAACTCGTTAACGACGTTTTCCCACACCACTTCATCATTGTTGAGTTCATCTAATGATGCCGCATCCAAAGCAAACAATTCCGACGCCAAACTGGCGCGTAATGCACGATCGTTTTCAGGTGTCAGCACCGCTTGTAGCAGGCGTTGAATATCTTGCGCGACCAAGCTGGTAAACACACTGTCTCGGTTGGATAAATACACACTCGCAATGCCTTGCTCCGATAGCGCGTTCTTGATCAGGCGACCTTCACTACCGGTTCGAACCAAAACAGCAATATCACCCGCATTCACGGCATGTTGTTTTTTGCCGTTATCAAAATAGGCTTGTTGATTTTGAGAAGCGGTAAGAATGGTTTGAATTTGACTCGCGGTCGCCTCAGCCATTGCTTTGTGATATTCGCCTTTTGGTAATGGCTTATCTTCAGCATCTTGCAACCAAAAGGTCAGTGCGTGCTGAGTTTCTCCGTTCATTACCCATTGACGTTTATCAGCCGATGGACTGGCAGCGACGGGCAGAAATGGAATGTCTTGGTCGTAGATAAACGGGCTATCTGAATTCATAAACACTTGGTTTACCGCACTGACCATGTCAGCACTCGAACGCCAGTTAGTGCCTAACGTATAGTGAGCACTAACTTGGTTTCTTGCCTTAATGTAAGTAAAGATATCCGCGCCACGGAAACCGTAGATAGCCTGTTTCGGGTCACCGATCATAAACAGACCGCATTGCGGGCTATCAAGGTAGATTCGGCTAAAAATACTGTATTGAAGCGGATCGGTATCTTGGAATTCATCGATCATCGCCACCGGGTAAAGCGTGCGAATTCTTTCCACCAGCAAGGATTGCTCATCCACATCAATCGACGCCGACAACTGAGTCAGCAAGTCATCAAATGATAGCCACTGCTTCTGTTGTTTCGCCTTGGCTAACATAGTTCGACAATGGGTAATCGCATGCGCCAGCAACGGAGCTTTTAGATCTGCTGGAGAATTTAAGAAGTCCTCAATCGCCTCAAACACCGCGTGCTGAGGCGCGGTGCCCTTTGATGTTTTTTCAATTAGAGTGGCTTGTGAGAACTTCTCTAATTTATCTGGAAACTGGTAATCATGAGTGTCGCTTTGTGCCCATGCAGTCACCGCTTCTAACCAAGTCGGCAAAGACTTCTTGGTGTAGCTGCGCTTGTTCACATCCGAGCCAGAGATCAAAGCCAAAAAGTCCGCTTCAGATTCACACCACAGCGCTTTAAGTTGCTTCACTTTACCTAGGTTTTGGTTGTGCAGAGTTTGCAGGTCGCCCGACATCGCATCTACCGTTAATTTCAGCGGAGATCCTGTCAGATAACGATTTACGTCTGCTAATAGCGAAGCGGGAGAACCCCAGATATTTCGCACTTCGCCCGCGAGTTGAATGGGCAGCGGGTAGAACTGTTTACGCCAATAGTCGGCAACCACTTGTGCTTTTAGGTGACTTTCATCGGTCACAAATTCATTATCAAAGCGGCTTCCTGATTCAAAGGCATTTTGGGTCAACATTCGCTGACAGAAACCGTGAATGGTGTATACCGCGGCCTCGTCCATTTGTCTTTCAGCATTAAGCAGAGTTTTAGCCGCGCCAGCATGATCATCAATGGCTTGTAACAAAGGAGCAATCACAGGGTCGTCACTTTGCCCACGTGCAAACGCAATGCGTGCATCATGGATTCGCGCGCGGATACGATCTCGCAGCTCAGCCGTTGCCGCTTCAGTAAAGGTCACCACCAGAATTTGGTCTACGGTTAGTGGCTCATTGTGTCGTGTGGCTTCAGTCAGATCGCCTTGTGGCGCAGCTGTACCGTGCCCCAGCAGTAAGCGTAAGTACAAGCCAGCAATGGTAAATGTCTTACCCGTACCCGCCGATGCTTCAATTAAACGCGCGCCATGAAGTGGAAACGTCATGGTATCGAGTGTTTTTGGAGCGATTACCTGAACACTGCTTGTGGTCGTCATGCCTTACTGCCTTTTGATAGATGAGTCTGTTAAAAATGTGACTATTGCTATAAATGTGACCTAGCGTGGAAAACGTCATTCAATTTACGTCCTACGCTAATTTGTTAATAGTTAGTGCGATCTCTCTCACGGATCAATTCGGATCGCCTCGCTACTATGCGCCCACGAGTTCAGAAGCGCGTACGAGTTTTGTACTTTACGACGTTACTTTGAACCACAGAATAATGGTCCCTCTGACCTGTGGCCGTACAGCGAACGCCCTACACTAATAATGATTTACTGGCGGCCACTTTATTTCCTGTACCTTGCTTACCCTCACCTTGATTCCCTTCACCTGGAAAGTAAGCATCCAAAATGCTTAGCAGCGACTCTCTTTTATCTTTCATTAATTCAGCGCACTCGCTATTGATCTTGTCGATCACAGCCACCTACTCCTGATCTTCCATATCGGCTGCTGCAAACCTTGCCGCCTGCAACACAAGTGTCGAGTACATACGTGATTGAGCAGCCAGTTCATCATCCCACTTAGGCCAAATACGTGAGATGTAAGTATCTCTGCCCTCGCCCGTAAAAGCGAAGCTGTCATTAAAGGTATCAGCCATTTTCTTGAGCGACTTTTCTTCGTCATCGACCCATTTACCACGGCTAAAGCCCGCTTCAACGCCGGCCAAGGCGGTTTTCGGGAAATACGGCAGTGGTGCAGTCATACCTTGATAGAACAGTCGCACTAACTCAGCTAATATACTCTTCGCTTGCTGCGCATCGCCGATAGGTTGTAGCGTTTGGTGAACCACGCCCTCTTTTCTGTCATAACCAATAATATGGGTCGTTTTTCCGTGCCCCATAACAGCGCAGGATAGATGATCAATCCACGCAGCCAAGTAATCTTGAGAGCGTATTTTTCCGCTACGGAAACGCACCAGACCTGATTGATAGTTTTGAGTTAACCACCCCATCAAGCGAACAGGCTTACCTTCGCCTAACACGTCAAACTCGATATTCACTTCGAGATCTTGCTGCGGCGAGCCGCTCACAAATCGAATCTCTTTGGCTAAGTCTTCTGCTTGAACGCGGTTGGTTTCAAATTCGATATCACCAAAAGCGCCAACCGGTAATCGACCTTGAGCTTTTTGCTCAGAGACAAACAAGCGAACCGCTTCATCCGCCCCTTCAGGATGATCGAGTAATACTTGAAGCAAAGCGTCTTTTAGTAGGAAACTTTCTAAACCATTAAGCACGAACGGTTCATCGTCTTCCATTACCGGAAGCGGGGGCTCAAATACCACCTTTAGGCGACGATTAAAGAAGTATTGCACTGGTAAGCGCCAGAAACGCTGCAGCTCAACCAGATCTAGCTCCAATGGATAAGTCGCACCAAGCAAATAGTCATCCAACGCACGATTGAATTCACCACTACGTTCACCGGAACGGTTAGCCGCAGGTAACCACTCTTTGGCATAACTCAATACATGGCTCGCGTCACCTTGAGTAAACGCAGCGGGGCTGAACGGTGTCATGGTGTGCTCAAAGCTGATCGCTTGAGTCAGATTAATACCAGAATCGTCACTTGGTAGTGCTTGGTCTTCACTTAGGCAGTAGTTCTGCTGGCAGTATTCAATCAATTCAGACACCAACACCGACGGCACTCGCTCGGTATTATCTTGAATAGAGCGGCCGACATAGCTGATGTACAAACATTCTTGCGCCGACAGCATCGCCTCTAAGAATAGATAGCGGTCATCATCACGACGAGAACGGTCACCGGGACGAGTGCGCCCGTTCATCAGGTCAAAACCTTCTGGCGGCATTGAACGAGGGTAAACACCATCATTCATACCTAACAAACAGACGGTTTTGAACGGAATAGAACGCATCGGCATCAAGGTACAAAAGTTAACTTGTCCCGCTAAGAAACGCTGACTGATACGGGCGCCAGATAACTTATTATTGAGGTACTGGTAGATAATGCTTGGCGACAGTTCTTGTTCGTACAAGGCATCATCAAGCTGTTCGTTCAGTTGCGAAAGTGCATCACGAATCGACTTAAGCACCACCTCACCTTCTAGCTCCACTGCAAAGAAGTCATCAATCATTTGCAGCAAGTTTTCACGCCACATATCGATAGATTGTGTTTCAGTTAAGCGTTGGCGGTAATGGGCAATACGATCGATAAAGTGCGCTAATTTACCAGCAAGTTCAGCGTTAATACCCTGAACTTCATTGTAAGCGGCAATTGGAGAGTGTTCGGTTTCAAACAAGCCCGCAGAGTCCGACATCGCATAGCCCAGTAACATGCGCTGAATACCAAATAGCCAGGTATTTTGCTCGGTCGCAGGTAGATCAAATTCTGTCGCAGTTGAAGCATCAACACCCCAACGGATACCCGCTTCTTCAACCCATTGCTTGGCTTGCTCGAATTGAAACTCGTCAATACCAAAGCGTGCCATCATCGCTGGGATTTCTAATAGCTCTAGCAACTCAGACGCTAAACAACGCGCACTCGGTAGCGCGACCAGCTGCATAAAGGCGGTCAGTATTGGACTTTCTTGGTCGGCGGTTCTATCTGAGATCGAGTAAGGGATATAGCGCTCACCCGGGGCATTACCAAATACCGCCTGAATCGCTGGGCTATAAGCATTAATGTCAGACACCATCACGATGATATCGCGTGGTTTCAGTGTCGGGTCGACATCAAACATGGCCAACAGCTGATCATGAAGGACTTCAACCTCACGCATTGGGCTATGACAAGCATGTACCGTCAACGAGCGATCACCCAGTTCAACCACCTGCTTATGGTGGCTGGAATCTAAGATGTGGTCGTCTTGATGTTCTTCGAGCTGGAGAATATCGGCTTGTAGTTGATGAAGTAGATTATCTCTCTCAACATCAATAAAGAATTCGTGCTCTTCACTGTCTGATTGAGATAGCAAGAACAGGTTATCTCTGCCTAATTTACCCATAGACGCCAGCAAGCTATTACCGACCGCTTGGCTGGTATGCAGTTCGTCTTCAATATTGGCTTCAATGCCATCTTTCAATGGTGAGGCTTCGCCTTCAAGATGAGGTAAACCATCAACCAGAGCAAACTGCTTGCGGCGCTGTGCTTCGACTCTCGCCAAGTATTTACGGTCTCGAATATCGCCCCAGTAATGCTGACAAGGGTTGGTAAACATCAAGTGCACATCAATCTGCTCACCAAGAGCTTTCAACGCATCCATATAGCGAGGAGGTAACGAAGAAATACCAAACACAAATAAGCGCTTAGGCAGATGTTGCAACTGGCCTTGTTGATTAGCTAGCGCTTCAATGAAGTCGTGATACAAGTTGCCACGGTGATATTTAGATTGGCCTTGAGACAGGGTCTGGTCATAGAGAGCTTGCCACAAAGTCGGCTGCCAAGGGTGCTCTTGCTGCCCTTCACTATCTATCAATTCTGTAACGGGCTCTCCCGCTTCCCACATCGCCATCCACTCAGGTCTATACACCAAGTACCCATCGAAGATATCGGCAATTTTCTCTGCCAATTGGTACAACTTCGAATCATCTTCGTCGTTTTCAAGATAGCGCTGTAAAGGAAGAAAATCAGGGTGATCAAGCTTAGCGGGTAGCAAACTCATCAGCTTCCACGTCATCGCTTCTTTATTAAAAGCACTGCGTTTTGGTACATCAGGAAGCACTTGGGTAAACATATCCCAAATGAAGGTTGCAGGAAGTGGGAAATCGATATTTGCTGCTACGCCAAACTCTTTGGCGAGTTCCATCTTAAGCCATTGAGACATACCTGGGCTCTGAACCAAGATCTGCTCTTTTTCGAAGGGATTGGCTAAAGGGTCACTTTTGATTAAGTGAACGAGAAGGATTTTTAAAGTATCAACTTTATTGGAATGGTAAACAGTAAACAAAGTGCACTCACGCTAATCTTGCCACAATATAAAGCCAGATTAGCATAAGTGCCGAGTTTGGATTAGGAATATAAGCTTATGAAATACTGAAAACTTAAGGTCCGTTTATCTTTTGAACTATTGCTTCTTATAATCTACTGCCTACCGCGCTTAGAACACGATGAGGTTTGTAATTCATGTAATAACGAACCGCCACATAGCCCACTACAAACGTTGCCACAATCAATTCTAGATACGCTAGGTTGAACACTTGATCCACATAGTGAGCTTCCACACCAACAGTTTGCATCCAAGCTGCCAATTTGAATAACGCCGTTGCACCAATCACAATTGGGAAGGTAAATGCGGCATAACCTGGGCTAAACGGTAAACGAAGTAGTTTGAAGAACGCTGCGTAAATGATGAACGTCATCAACACTGCAATACCAAACAATAGACCGATGATAACTGGCGAAGGATCTGCTGAAACCGTTAGGTATCCTGCTAGAGATAGACTTGCAGGTGCAGCCATAATCGCAATGGTAGGTTTCGCTGCGTCAGGCACTTCATGAGAGAAGATCAAACGGTAGATCATCACAGGTAACATTACCGCATAAATCAACAGACCAAAGACCAAAACAGCGTTTGCCACAGGCTCTAGAGTCGGGTTACCAGAGAAGGAAACATCCGCAACAATAATACCGATTGGTGGCACAAACCAGCTTGGCACCATGTGGTGGATCTCAAACTGTTTTGCTCTGTGGTATAGGAAGCTCACCAAGAACACCACGTGCAATGCCACAGATGCCAACCAAACACTTTCGCTGAGGAAGGTCGAAATTGGTGCCAAAGAAGCAGAAACAACCATACAACCCATCGCAAACGTTGGTACAACACTTCCCACGACTGGGTGAGCAAGATCTGCACGCAATAAATGTCCGTGAATCAAAAACTTCACAGCCAAAACAAGAAGCAAACATCCAGCAATCGCTGCGCTTACCCATTGAACCAAACCCGGTGTATGTAAGATATCTTGTGATACTAATACACCATCCCAGCACCAGCCTAAGCTTGCGATTGCTAGTGCTAACCCTGCCATGGGTGTTGGAGCTCCTGTTAATCTATATTTAATACGTTGAATCATGTCAGCCTCTCTTAAACTTAATTCACTAAACTTGTGAACTCATCAGCTTGTTGAAGCCATAATACGCTTGCGCTTCGTTAAACAATATCCAATTATATATAACAAGTGTTCATCAATACTGAACAGAATCCATTTTCACCAGCAGAGTAAAACTAGGAATCTGATGGCTAATATTTCAATTAAACAACTCAAAGTGTTCGTCACTATTACCCAGCACTCGACATTGACCGCAGCCTCTGAGGCTCTGTTTCTGTCTAAGGCCGCTGTCAGCATGGCACTAGGCGAAATGGAGAAACAACTCGGCCACTCTCTATTTGACCGGGTCAACAACCGATTAATTCTCAACCAAGAGGGACATAAGTTACTTCCATTGGCGGATGAGATATTACACCGTGCTGCTGGTATTGATGTTTTGTTCCGTGATGACCAACCTTTAAGTGGCAATCTAAAGGTCGGCGCGAGTGACACGATTGGTAATCAGGTCGCACCGTTTATTTTGTCAGGCTTTCGCGAACGAACTCAACATCAGGATCAAAGCTTGTTCATTTCAAACAGTGCGTTAATCTGCCAAAAGTTGGTGGATTATGAACTTGATATCGCGCTAATTGAAGGAAAAACATTACACCCAGAACTCATTTCGAGTCAGTTTAGCAGCGATGAAATGTGTATTATTGTTAGTAATCAACATCCTCTCGTTTCAAAAGAAAAAGTAACTTTAAGCGATTTAGAAGACAGCCATTGGATTTTACGTGAATCAGGCTCAGGGACTCGTGAGTTTTTCCTACGAGCCGTCGCACCGCGCATCGAACATTGGTATGAATCTTTTGAACTCAATACCACAGAGGCGATCATCAATTCAGTTTCCGCCAATCTTGGATTCGCGTGTTTATCACGATTGGCAGCACAACGAGCGATTGATTCAGGCCGAGTAAAAGCGCTTGATGTGCCACTCGACATGAAACGACGTTTCTGGATGCTGGTACACAAAGACAAATACCAGAGCCCGCTGCTGAAATCTTTCATGAGTTATTGTGAAGACTGGGCTACACATCAAGATTGAGGCCGCATAGTTAGGGCTCCAACTGGACTTTTAGCATCAAAAACTGTATAAAAAGCCAGTAAAATTTATCAAACTTAGAGGATTAACCATGGCTGTTATCGTCAAGTACGTGGTGGAACGCAACGGAGAAGAGAAAATGACTTTTACCTCTAAAGCCGAAGCCGACGCATACGACAAAATGCTGGATATGGCTGATGAGCTTTTTGAACTTTTAGGCAAAAGCGATTTAGTTGAAGATGAAGGCAAGCAAGAAGAACTTGCAATGTACCTAGCGAAGAACAAAGAAGAAGTTCTTTACGCATTAGGTGCTAAGCGTAAACCAGCTCCGAAAAAAGCTAAGAAGCTTGAAGCTGTTGAAGACGCAGAAGAAGATGCAGCGTAACTAGCTGCTCGCTTTCTAAAAAACGTCAATGACGCCTCTAATCAGAGTTCGTTATTGGCGTTTTTTTATACTTATCGAAATATAATGAAGCTTGTTTATAGTCGAAATTGCTCTAAACATTCGCTTGCATGAAAGTGTGATAAAGATCTAATCTATAGCCATCAGGTGATGGGGTTCCACCTAAGCTTTTGCTTCAACCGCCCGTTCTTTTGAACCGTGCTAATGACTCCTACAGAATCGAAAACAGGTAATACTGTTGGATGTATCGCTATTCCTCCATTTTGAAATGGACTTAGTCTATTAAGACCAAGCTCCATGACGCCTTTGGATTATCGATACTCAAGATCTGTAGTGAATTAGCCGCACCTCTTCCAACACGTCCTGTTTTCTCAACGCCCTAGGTCTTCAACGACTCTAACTGTGAGAAAACATTATGCACTACTCTTCAGAAATTCAATCAATGTGCCCTATTCAAAGGGGTGATCTACACACTTCAGCACCAATTCCAGTTGAAGGCGCTATGGTTAGTCCAAAAGATGTCATCGCTATTTCTGGCTTAAGCCATGGCGTCGGCACTTGTGCACCACAACAAGGTGCAGCAAAACTAACGCTGAACGTAAAAAACGGCATCATCGAAGAAGCACTAATCGAAACAATTGGCTGTTCAGGCATGACTCAATCAGCCGCGATGGCAGCAGAAATCCTCACCGGAAGAACCATTCTTGAAGCCCTAAATACTGACTTAGTGTGTGACGCTATTAACGTAGCCATGCGTGAAATCTTCCTGCAATTTGTTTACGGTCGAACTCAATCAGCTTTCTCTGAAGGCGGTCTAGAAATTGGCGCTGCATTAGAAGACTTAGGTCAAACACAGCGCAGCCAAGTGGGTACCAGTTACTCAACCGCTGCAAAAGGCGTACGTTACCTAGAGCTTGCAGAAGGTTACGTGACCAAGCTTGCACTTGATGATCACAGCGAAGTGATTGGCTACGAATATCTCAACCTCGGCAAAATGATGAAGGCGATTAACCAAGGCGTGTCAGCCAATGAAGCGGCCGACCTTGCGACAGGGACCTATGGCCGCTTCGATGAAGCCGTGACCACTATTAACCCACGCCAACAGTAATTTTGCCAATTTAGAGGAAAGATATGATGAACACTCAATTTAATGAATCAGTAACTCGCGTATTGGCAGAAATGAACTTCGACTCTTTGGAGCAAGCAAACCAATACTGTTTATCACATAATGTCGACCCAAAAGCATTAGTGATGGACACTCAACCTATCGCTTTTGAAAGCGCTGCCGATGCCTATATCCTTGGCTCAGCACTGGCGCTATTTCGTAAAGCCACCAGCGCAGAACAAGCGGCAAATATTATTGGTGAAGGTCTTCAAGCATTCACCAAACCCGGCAGTGTTGCGGAACAACGCCAAGTTGGTATTGGACATGGCGCGCTAGCCGCTCGTCTTCTCAATGAAGAGAGCCACTGCTTCGCCTTCCTAGCGGGTCACGAGTCTTTTGCTGCAGCAGAAGGTGCGATTAAAATTGCGCTAAACGTCAACAAATCACGCAAAAACCCATTGAAAGTGATCTTAAATGGCCTAGGCAAAGATGCGGCTTATCTTATCTCGCGCATCAACGGCTTCACTTACGTGCGCACTCAATACGATTACCAAACCGGTGAACTTGTTGAAACTGAACGTCGCCGTTTCTCACAAGGCCCTCGCGGCGACATCTTGTGTTACGGCGCTGATGATGTGCGTGAAGGTGTGGCTATCATGCACAGAGAAGAAGTGGATGTCAGTATTACGGGTAACTCAACCAACCCAACTCGCTTCCAACACCCAGTCGCGGGTATCTACAAAGCAGAACGTACTCGCCAAGGTTTGCCATACTTCTCAGTTGCTTCAGGCGGCGGTACAGGTCGAACATTGCACCCAGATAACGTAGCAGCAGGTCCAGCGTCTTACGGCATGACCGATACCATGGGCAGAATGCACGCTGACGCGCAGTTCGCAGGTAGCTCTTCTGTTCCTGCTCACGTAGCGATGATGGGCTTCATCGGCATGGGCAACAACCCAATGGTCGGGGCGACGGTTGCATTGGCTGTGGCAGTGAGTGAATCTCAAAACGCATAACGGCAAAATGAGCCCCACAACCTGCCTGTTAGTTGAGAATCAAGCAATAACGAACGACTAAAACTCTACACCTATCACTAAAACCAAACAGCCAGCCTTATGCTGGCTGTTTTTTATTCACACTTGCTCTACTATCTATTTCTAATAATTATTTGTATCTAAGATTAAATACATTCTGCTGTCGTATTTAACTGCATATTTTCAAAGGAATAATATGAAAGAGCTCATCATTCATACCATTACCGTGTTCATGGGCTTTTTTGCCATCATGAACCCTATCGCCAACACACCAATCTTTCTTGGATTAACGGGTGACAATGATAGGGAGACGGTCAAATCTATCGCTTTCCGCTCGGTGTTCATCGCCTTCATCATCGTCAGTACCTTTGCTGTGTCGGGGAAGCTCATCTTCGACCTCTTTGGTATCACGCTTTACGCACTTCGCATCACTGGCGGGATCCTCGTGTTCTTGATTGGCTTTCATATGCTGCAAGGTGACTCAACGCACTCTAAAGCGAAAGAGAAGGTCAACTCAGACGCCCAACAAGATGCGGCGCTCAGTATCGCCGTCTCGCCACTGGCAATGCCAATATTAGCCGGACCGGGCACCATTGCCACCGCGATGAACTTTGCCAGCACCGAAGGCATCTACGAAACCATCATCACCATCGTCGCCTTCGGCCTATTGTGTGCCTTAACCTACGTATTGTTTGTATTCGGCGAGCGCTTCGTTAAAGCCGTTGGACCAAGTGCATTGAATGTAATTACCCGAATGATGGGTTTGATACTCGCCGTTATCGGTATGCAGATGCTGATTGAAGGTATTGAACAAGCTCATAAGGCACTGTTCGTTTAGCGCCCAAACCACGAAATTCTGATACAAAAATAGCCAGCGATTCGCTGGCTATTTTCTCTGGCGCTTTAGTTTACGAATTATAAATTAGTTCGCAGGGCAGCCTTTTACTTCTAAACCTTTACTCATGTAGATTAGATCACCATCCGCTGGTGCGTAATTCGCTGCAGTGACATCAGGGTTCTTAACAAAGAATTCACGCAGTACCGAGGCATCCGTTAACTGTGTAGATTCAACGTCAATTACTGGGTAGTCATCACCACCAGCAGCACTGAAACTGATCACGGAGAAAGTGTAGGTGTCTGCCAAGTCAAAGCCTTTGCCGTTGATGTCTCGAATGGTCACATCATTCAAATCGCAGTCAACCGTTAAGCTAATATTGTCGAGTTGGGCATAAGCACCTGATCCTGCAGTCTTAGTCGCAACAACGTCTAAATACGCTTTTACTTCAGCACCCGTCATTGTTGCTTTGGTTACAAAATTGCCAAAAGGTTGGACTGTAAGTACATCACGATAAGCGATGTCACCTGCCGCAATTGAGTCACGAACACCACCGGAATTCATCACACCGAAGTCAGCGTCCACTAAATCGTAAGTACGGTAAGCGTGACCTAATAAATGACCAAGGTTGGTTTGCTCTGCGCGTACAACATCACGGTCACCTTCAAGCTTCGCATCGGTTTTCGATATGATGACATCCAACAACTCTTGACCTTGTTGCTGATAGGCGGAAAGAGTAGCAATTACTGTTGAATTAGGTTCAATTTCAGATTGGATAAATTGGTAATCACCATTTTCATCTTTTTCTTTTAAGTTCACAGGTATCAGGTCGTACTTCGCTAAATGCAGCTTTCCGTCATAAAACTCAAAATCAGCTCTACCGACATACTTGCCCCACTCATGAGCTTGCATGATATAAGTACCATTTTGTTGATCCGGCTTGCAATCATCTCCTGGGTTGAAATCAGCATATTCGTTGCCTTCCATACAAACCGGATTTTGAGAGTGCCCGCCAATAATTGCATCTAGCTGACCTTCTTCCAGAGAGCGTGCTAGTAGCACATCACCAGGCGCTTCACTGCCGTGTTGACCATTAGCGTAATGCCCCATATGAGTGGTAGCAAAAATCAGGTCAACCGTTTCATTAGCCTCGATCTCTTTTATGGCTTTTTTGATTTCGACTTGTGGGTCGGCAAAGTGAATCGTCGCGACGTTGTCAGGGTTAACTAATTTCGCCGTATCTTTGGTTGTCAGGCCAATAACAGCAACTTTTAAGCCGTTGATGGTGAATACTTTATATGGAGAGAAAAGGCGTTCATCAGTAACTGTGTCTCCATCTTTGATATAAATATTCGCCGCTAGCATCGGAAAGTCAGCTAGCTCAGATTGCATCTCAAGCACATCCAAAGTGTTGTCGAATTCATGGTTACCTAATGCCATCGCGTCGTAACCAAGAAGGTTCATGCCAACAAAATCTGGTACCGCATCCTGCATATCAGACTCTGGAACACCAGTATTAATGTCACCACCGGACAGTAGGATCGTCTCACCACCGTTTTGAGTCACTTCCACACGAATACTATCAATCAACGTCTTACGAGCCGCCATTCCATACTCACCCTTACTATTTTCCCAGAAGCGACCATGGTTATCGTTGGTATGTAAAACAGTAAACTTGGTACAAGAAGCGGCAGTGTCACATGTCACTGCGATATCGTCACTGTCCGAGCCACAACCAACCATCGCTACACCGATAGAGAGCACCAGTAAAGACTTAGTAAAATTCATAGAAGATCCTTTATTAATCGTTTTAATGTCGTTATGGCAGGCAATATACTGACATCTTGCAGGGTTTTAGTGATCGTTATCTTAATTACACGTCTGAAAAATTGAGTATTTACCCTAACTGTAGGCACAAACGATTAATCAACAGAAGTCGAACAATTCTGATAATAAACATGAATTTATAAAGAAAGTGTGACTCGCTCTATTGATACTGCTAACAAGAGGGTGGGCTAGAGATAAGTGTCAGGTGTGGAAATGAAATGGCACCGCGTTACTTCAGTAAGCACGCCCATATTTAAAAGCGAGGTATAGTATCCGGATAATGAAAACTATCTCCCAAAAGACAAGCAATATCATTTTACAGACTTTATCCCAATGCGCCCTTTCATAACGAGGGCGCTCTCTTTATGATGAACGCAATTAAATTAACTTTGCTAACGGCAGCGCTTGTTATTCGAGTCGTTGTTTTGGAATAGCAAAATCAAGACTCAACACATGGAGATTCAACATGGCTTACTTTTCACTAGCCTTCGGTACGGCAACCAAAAATCGCGACAATAAAATCATTGAAGCGTTCTTCCCTAACCCACTTCTAAACCCAAGCGACACTCTTGTAGCGGCTGTGGCAGAAGTATCAGGTTACTCTGAAGGCAACCAAGCTATCGAAATCTCTGCTGCACAAAGCGCAGAACTGGCGAAAGCATTCGCAGCAAACGACGATGCAGCTAACGCATCTTTCGCAGAAAAAGCGGCAGCGTCTGAACAGCCACTTGTTCTTGTTGTTCTTGCTACTGACGAGAAGCCAGCATCAATTGCTGAAGGCTTCCTAAAGCTACAACTTATCTCTAACCGCCTAGTACAACCACACGGTACGGTGCTGGACGGCATCTTCGGTCTACTGCACAACATCGCATGGACAAACGAAGGCCCAATCGACCTTCCTGAGCTGGCTGAGCGTCAAAT
>NZ_JADDYK010000023.1:2861-34936 GCF_015163615.1 Vibrio sp. OPT18 | reverse complement strand
CGAAGCTCGCCTGGCAGGTCGCGCTCTGTCTGTAGATTGCGTAGACAAGTTCCCTAAAATGGTGGATTACGTGGTACCAACAGGTATTCGTATTGCTGACACTTCTCGTGTTCGTCTTGGCGCACATGTGGGCGAAGGCACAACAGTAATGCACGAAGGTTTCATCAACTTCAATGCTGGTACAACTGGCGTGAGCATGGTTGAAGGTCGTATCTCTGCAGGTGTTGTTGTAGGTAACGGTTCTGACATCGGCGGCGGCGCTTCTATCATGGGTACTCTGTCTGGTGGCGGTACTATGGTTATCTCTATCGGCGAAAACTGCCTACTAGGCGCAAACGCTGGTCTTGGCTTCCCTATGGGCGACCGTTGTACGGTTGAGTCTGGTCTTTACGTGACTGCGGGAACTAAGGTTCGCATGCTAGATAAAGAAGGCAACGAAGTAGAAATCATTAAAGCTCGCGACCTAGCTGGCGTTTCTGACCTTCTGTTCCGTCGTAACTCAATCACTGGCCAAATTGAATGTCTTGCGAACAAGTCTGCTGTTGAGCTAAACAGCGAGCTACACAGCAACAACTAATCTAAGCGCTAGATGCTAGATGCTAGAAATTACGAAGCCGTTGGGGTTAAATCCAACGGCTTTTCTTTTATATAGGCAGAACAGAGTGGGTTATGCTTTCTCTGCGGCTAGCTGCTCAAGAGCTTGAATAGAAGTCTCTGAAACTAGTGTGCCATCCATGTAATAGCTGACCTTGTCACCATCACGAACGCCTGTCAGTACTGCTTTTTGACCATCGTTGTAAGTAATGTCCATACGAATGGTGTTCTCGTCGATTTGCTGCATCTCACCCCACTCAATCTGACGATTGTTGAAGCCAAGTGGCGCATCTTTCAGTGAATCATCAAGGCTGTCGTTCACATCAATCATGGTATCGACTTTACTATCGAAGATGTGAGGCGCGCCAGTCAATGGGTTTTTACCCGCCCAGAATTCGATCGAGTTGAATACGATGTAATCGGCTGCGGTTGTTAGTGCATAAACCGGAGCAAGCAAGAAGTTGACCCCTGCACGAGCGTAACGGTTGTCTACAACCTCAACGTTGAACTTCATTAATTTCCCAGTAACGGCGTTACTACCTACACACCCAGCTAACGACATGACAATCGCTGCCACTGCAACTGCTTTTGTGATTGTTGTTTTCATAGTTCCCTCTTATGCCACGATGATTGATTCAGTTTTTGCATAGCCAAACCTGCACACATACAGAAATTCATGGCCTAACAAATTGATTCCATAACATTTAGCGTAGTGGAGATTTTTAGAACAGCAAACTGCAAACGTTAATTTTTTCGCTCTGGTTCCTAAATTTTGAGAAATAAAAAAGCGCAGACCTTTCAATCTGCGCTTTTCATTTTTGCATAACCTATGCCTAGATTAATGCGGCTAGTAAGAAAGTGATTAACCCACATTCTTACGTGCGTTTTGGAACATACGCATCCAAGCGCCATTCTCGCCCCAACCTTCCGGAGACCAAGAGTTTGCAACCGTACGGAATACACGCTCTGGGTGCGGCATCATGATAGTCACACGGCCATCTGTAGTCGTTAAACCAGTGATCGCGTTTGGCGAACCATTCGGGTTGTTCGGGTATTGCTGCGTTTGGTTACCGTTGTTATCAACGTAACGTAGTGCAACCGTACCTGAGTTTTCAATCGCGTTTAGGTGGTCGTTGTCACGCACTTCTACGCGGCCTTCACCGTGAGAAACTGCGATTGGCATACGAGAACCTTCCATGCCGTTAAAGAATACAGAATCTGACTTCTGAACCTCAACTAGGCTGAAACGCGCTTCGAAACGCTCTGATTCATTGCGAACGAAACGTGGCCAGTACTCAGCACCAGGGATAAGTTCACGTAGGTTAGACAACATCTGACAACCGTTACACACACCTAGAGAGAAGGTATCTTCACGCTTGAAGAAGTTTTCAAATTGGTCACGCGTAGAGTCGTTAAACAGAACTGACTTAGCCCAGCCTTCGCCAGCGCCTAGTACGTCACCGTAAGAGAAGCCACCACATGCCACAAGGCCGTTGTACTCTTCTAGAACCGCTTGACCCGTTAGGATGTCGCTCATGTGAATATCTGTCGCTTCGAAGCCTGCTCGGTCAAATGCTGCTGCCATTTCAACGTGAGAGTTAACACCCTGCTCACGCAGAATCGCCATCTTAGGCTTAGCACCTGTATTGATGAATGGCGCTGCAATATCTTCGTTTACATCAAAGCTTAGTTTTACGTTCAGACCTGGGTCTGAGTTGTCTTTCTTCGCTTCGTGTTCTTGGTCAGCACACACTGGGTTATCACGCAGACCTTGCATTTTGTGCGTGGTTTCAGCCCAGATAGTACGTAGTTCAGTACGGTTACGTTCAATTACTACAGACTCACCAGACTTAATCACTAGCTCATCAGACGCTTCAACAGAACCAATAACATGTGAACACGTTTCTAGGCCGTTTTCTGCAAGAGTAGCAAGTACTACGTCTAGGTCATCGTTGCGAACTTGGATTACAGCACCCAGTTCTTCGTTGAATAGTGCCGCAAGTGTATCTTCGCCTAACGCCGCAATATCAGCGTTAACACCACAGTGACCTGCGAATGCCATTTCAGCTAGCGTTACGAATAGACCGCCGTCACCTTTATCGTGGTAAGCGACAACTTGGTCGTTCGCTACAAGTGCTTGAACGCCTTCGTAGAAACCTTTTAGTTGCGCTGCGTTGTCTACGTCTGCTGGCTTATCACCAAGCTGCTTGTAAACCTGTGCAAGTGCTGTCGCACCCATACGGTTTTTGCCGTTACCTAGGTCGATAAGAACCAGTGAAGTGTCACCTTTGTCAGTGCGAAGCTGAGGAGTAATCGTCTTACGAACATCTTCAACACGTGCGAACGCAGTGATAACAAGAGATAGCGGAGACGTTACTTCTTTTTGCTCGCCGTTCTCTTCCCACTTAGTCTTCATCGACATTGAGTCTTTACCCACTGGGATAGTTAGCCCCAGTGCTGGACATAGTTCTTCACCAACCGCTTTAACCGCTTCGTAAAGACCGGCATCTTCACCTGGGTGACCTGCTGGAGACATCCAGTTAGCCGACAGTTTAATGTGTTTGATATCGCCGATGTTGGTCGCAGCGATGTTAGTGATTGCTTCACCAACCGCTAGACGAGCCGATGCGCCGAAGTCTAGAAGTGCCACTGGCGTACGCTCACCAAGAGACATTGCCTCACCGTGGTAAGAGTCGTAGCTTGCCGCTGTTACAGCACAGTTAGCAACAGGAACCTGCCATGGACCAACCATTTGGTCACGAGCTACAAGGCCTGTTACCGAGCGGTCACCGATGGTGATAAGGAATGTTTTCTCAGCGACTGTTGGCAAGCGAAGAACACGGTCAACCGCTTCGTTCATCTCTATACCAGAGCGGTCAATCGCAGGGTTGTTTGCTTTTAGCGTTTTCGCATCACGGTGCATCTTAGGTGTTTTACCTAATAGGATGTCCATTGGCATGTCGATTGGCGTGTTGTCGAAGTGTGAATCTTCTAGTTTAAGCTCACGCTCTTCCGTTGCTTTACCAACGACTGCGTATGGTGCACGCTCACGCTTACAAATCGCGTCGAATGTTGCCATGTCTTTATCAGCAACCGCCATTACGTAACGCTCTTGAGATTCGTTACACCAGATCTCAAGTGGGCTCATGCCCGGCTCATCGTTTGGTACATCACGTAGGTTGAAGATACCGCCACGCTCGCCATCGTCTACTAGCTCAGGAAGTGCGTTCGAGATACCGCCCGCACCCACATCGTGGATGAATGCGATTGGGTTCGCATCACCTAACTGCCAACAACGGTCAATAACTTCCTGACAACGACGCTCCATCTCTGGGTTTTCACGTTGTACAGAAGCGAAATCTAGATCTTCAGAAGAAGAACCAGAATCCATAGAAGATGCCGCACCGCCACCAAGGCCGATGTTCATCGCAGGACCACCAAGAACGATTAGGCTTGCACCTACTGGGATCTCTTTCTTCTGAACGTGCTCGTCACGGATGTTACCAAGACCACCAGCTAGCATAATTGGTTTGTGGTAACCACGCACTTCTTCACCTGCGTGAGAGTTTACTTTCTCTTCGTAAGTACGGAAGTAGCCAAGTAGGTTTGGACGACCAAATTCGTTGTTGAATGCCGCGCCACCAAGAGGACCTTCAAGCATGATATCCAGAGCAGTAACGATACGGCTTGGCTTACCAAAGTCAGTTTCCCAAGGTTGAACGAAGTTCGGGATTTTAAGGTTAGATACAGAGAAAGCAACCAGACCCGCTTTTGGCTTACCGCCAATACCAGTAGCGCCTTCATCACGGATTTCACCGCCTGAACCTGTCGATGCGCCCGGCCACGGAGAGATTGCCGTTGGGTGGTTGTGCGTTTCAACTTTCATCAAGATGTGTGTTTTTTCTTGGTGGTAGTTGTACTGGCGAGTTTCTGGATCTGGGAAGAAACGACCAACTTCAGAACCAGTCATTACCGCTGCGTTATCTTTATAAGCAGACAGAACGTGTTCTGGTGTCGTTTCAAAGGTGTTCTTAATCATCTTGAACAATGATTTTTCTTGCTTAACGCCATCGATAGTCCAATCAGCGTTAAAGATCTTATGACGACAGTGCTCTGAGTTCGCTTGTGCAAACATCATTAGCTCGATGTCCGTCGGGTTACGACCTAGCTTCTCAGTGAAGCTTTCAAGAAGGTAATCAATCTCATCTTCTGCAAGTGCAAGACCTAGGGTAACGTTTGCTTTTTCAAGCGCTTTACGTCCGCCAGTTAATAGGTCAACTTCCGCATAAGGAGCAGGCTCAGCAACGGTAAATAGTGCCGCAGCTGATTCGAAGTCAGTGAAAACCACTTCCATCATACGGTCGTGCAGGATTGCTTTCAGCTCAACAAGTTGAAGCTCAGAAAGTTCAGCAGAGGTTTCAATGTAGAAAGCAGTACCGCGCTCTAGACGTGACACTTTAGCCAGTCCGCAGTTGTGTGCGATATCTGTTGATTTTGAAGACCAAGGCGAGATAGTGCCCGGGCGTGGCGTTGCAAGCAGCAGTAAACCTTCAGGTTCATGCTCTTCAATCGTTGGACCGTAAGTCAGTAGCTTTTCTAGCTTCTCAACTTCAGACTCATCTAGGTCTGCCGTTAGATCAGCAAAGTGGGCAAACTCAGCGTAAATACCTGTTACAGGTAAGCTTAATTCACGACAAAGCTCTAAAAGCTTGTTAACACGAAACTCAGATAGAGCTGGGGAGCCACGCAAAATTCTCATGTGCTTACGTCTCTTATGCAGTTGATTAAGGTAGTATTGGAATAAATTCAGTGGGTTATAGGAACAACCTAACTGTTTTCTTCGAAGCTATTCCCGAAGGTTGCCAAACCTATGCCGATTCCACCTCTTCAATGCGAGCGCATTATAAAGCATTTCTTTTTGTGACGTAACACCAAAAGCAACCGTTTGCGTGATTTTTTTTATCTTTCTGCGTAAATGGTACTTTTGCTGCATTTATCACCACTTTTACAACTGTTTAATTAAACCTGCTTTGCCAGCCTTGCGGGGTTTGGTATAAAGGGGCTTCCACTTTTCGAGATTTCATTTTGATGCCTAAATTTACGCTCATCTTTTCGTCTAAGTTCCTTCTGCTCGCCATCGCCCTATTTGGGTTGGCTGGATGCCAGATTGAATCTGAACCTAAAAGTGTCCTTGAGCAGATACGAGATCGTGGCGTTCTTCGTGTCGGCACCCTAAATAACCAACTATCTTATTACATCGGTCCTGATGGCCCTGCTGGCTTGGATTACGAATTAGCTCGTGAATTTGCGCAGGAGCTTGGTGTAAAGCTTGAGGTTAAACCCGCTTACCGTTTGTCTGGCTTGTTCCCTGCACTGCAGAAAGGCGAAATCGATCTTATCGCGACAGGCTTAACGCAAAACAACAAACTGACACGCGCTTATCGCGCCGCGCCTGCTTATTACTATGTAAGCCAACAGGTCGTATACAAAAAGGGCCAGTGGCGACCAAGAAACCTTGAACAACTGATCAATTTCGAGGATGAGCGTCAGGCTGACTTTGTTAAAGCGCAAACTGAATCAGAAGAGGCGGCGTCTACTGACACATTAACGCCATCTTTGGTTGTGGTGAAAGACTCACATTTTGAGCCAACACTAAAACAACTGCAGAAAACACACGATGACTTTATCTATGATGCGGTCGGCAATGCTGATATCAACGACCTGCTAAAAGAAGTATCGACTGGCGATCGCTTATTTACGGTTGCGGACTCAATTGAGCTATCACTGGCACAACGTTTATACCCAGACGTAGCTTTGGCTTTTGAACTGACAGAAGACCAACCTATCTCTTGGTATTTGCAAAAGTCTGAAGATGAAAGCCTTTATGCTCTGTTGATTGAGTTCTTCGGTAACCTAAAACAGTCTGGTGAACTGGCTTCACTGGAAGAGAAATACATCGGCCACATCGGTACTTTTGACTACGTTGATACTCGCGCCTTTATCCGCGCACTGGACAGCAAGCTGCCAAAATGGTCGCCGCTATTTCAAAAGTACTCTCAAGAATTTGATTGGCGCTTGATTGCCGCTTTGGCCTACCAAGAATCACACTGGAACCCTGTTGCGCGCTCACCAACGGGTGTTCGTGGCATGATGATGTTGACACTACCCACCGCGAAGAGTGTCGGGGTAACCAACCGTCTCGACCCGAAGCAGTCGGTACAAGGCGGGGTTGAGTACCTGCGTCGTATCGTTAATCGAGTACCTGATTCGATCACTCAGCACGAGAAGATTTGGTTTGCCTTAGCCTCATACAATGTAGGTTACGGACACATGATGGATGCTCGACGCTTAACCAAAGCACAAGGTGGTGATCCTGACGCTTGGGGTGATGTAAAAGACCGATTGCCTCTATTGAGACAGAAGAAATACTACAGCCAAACTCGATATGGGTATGCACGTGGTGATGAAGCGAGAAACTACGTTGAAAACATTCGCCGTTATTACCAAAGCATTATTGGCCATGTAAATAAGCGCAATAAAGAACAAGAAGCGACCCTTGAAGGTTTGGTGGTGATCCCACCTTTAGAAACCTCAGGTGCCGAATCGAGTATCAGCGCAGCTCAGTCGACAGTAAGCAGTTCTGAGCCTTCACAGTAAAACCCAAAAGAGCAATGCCATCTAGCATTGCTCTTTTTTATTGTATTTTTTCGACTCTTCTTTCGTCGCTAAGGGATAAGGAAAGCAGGCAAGAACATAATGATGAGATCTCGAGTGTCATATTGCAGTAACAATCGAACCTTATAACGGCACACCACAATCAAGATTATGCTCTGTTGCACTACGATGCTGGCTTTAGACTAGAACTGCTCTTCTAAGTAAGCCAAGCGTGCGACAGGCCAAACAAACGAATAACACTATAATTAAATCGTTAGTCCAAACTAAAAAGTCAGACGACAAATAGGAAATCATTGAAATGATGAAGAAACTGAAATCGAAACGCCTTGATAAGACCGTTGCTGCAAACCGTCGTAAGCGTATGCTTTCAAATAATAAGAAGAAGATCATTTGGCGCAATCGCGCTTTCATGCAGATGATTGCTGAGTAAATGTAGTTACTCAGTCAGTTTGCTTGGCACTCTTGCGATTGAGAGTGCCGAAAGCACGCTGCTATTTCTTGTTACCAGCCTTCATCTCCGCCTCTAAACGCTGCTCTTCCAACAGGCGTTCTTGCTTTCGCTTCTCTTTTATCTCTTTTCTACGACGCTTGAAAAACGCCTGCAATTGTTCACGACACTCTTCCTCTAACAAGCCATGTTCTACGTCGGCATAGTGGTATGAGGCCTGGCTTTCAAACAAATTCAAGACTGTACCTGCTGCGCCCGCTTTTAAGTCTGGGGCGCCAAACACAATGCGCTTTACTCGGCTATGTAGCAAAGCCCCTGCACACATTGGGCAAGGCTCTAGCGTGACGTATAAAGTGGTATCGAGCAGTCGGTAATTTTCCAGAGCTTGACCCGCTTTACGCAAGGTTTCGATTTCTGCGTGTGCCGTGGCGTCGTGGCTACCAATCGAACGGTTCCACCCTTCAGAGATAACCTCCCCATCTTTCACTAATACAGCACCGACAGGAACCTCTCCCTCACTCTCTGCTTGCTTAGCCACCTCGATGGCGCGTCGCATGAAGATTTCATCTTGAGGGGTGAATTGATGGTCTGACAAAGGGAACTCCAAAAAACAAAGGATAAAAACGAAAATAGGTATGCGGTGAAGCATACCTAATCTTGGTGATCATGAACAATGGAATCAGACTCTTCGCTGACTACTTGTTCAAGTGGTGTCACCTTTACAGGGATAATTATTTTAACTTACAGGTAAGTCTTCGCTCGTGTGCTCATGTCAAACATCATCGATAAAAATAACCACTCACTCCTTGAGTGGCCGTGAAACAAAATGCCAATGACTACTGACAACAAGCGTCCGAGCTTACAGGTAGGGATTTACATCCAAAGCGAGCAAGAATGACTTGTTAAAGTGCGATAACGACACCAGCAGTGAAGGTTGTATCTTCAATGTCAGAGTTATCTGCAGCTACTTTCACGTATGGCTGAACTTCGCCAGAGTTAACGTAAGTTGCTTTCAATGTAGAAGTTGACCATTCACTATCCACTTCTTCACCATCCACATAGATGCCTTCAGCAAGCTGTGAGTAAGCGTCTAGGTCGTAAGAAAGTACAACCGTTTTAGCGATGTTGTAATCAAGGCCTAGGTTAACTTTCACAACCTGAGATTCATTGTTGCCATCAGCCATACCTAGATTCTGAATACCGATATCAGGTAAGAGGTGACCATCCGGGGTAGGTGCAGGCAAAGTTCCACCGTGCGGAGCGGGTAGAATAACATCGCTGTTCGATGCTGCCTCAAGTGGTACACGATCAATCCCCATGTCAGGAAGTCTATGGATTCCAATATCCGGTACGCTATTTGTATCTTTACCACCAGAAGTCGGATCCCAGAAATCAGCACCAACTTCATCCAAGCCGTGATGGTACTCAAGACCACCAGAAAGTGTGAGTGAAGCGCCTAGCGTGTAAGCAGTCGAAGCCTTAACACGTACTTCATCAGCACCACCGTAACCGCCCTGTACATAAGAGCCGCTTAAGTCAAAATGCTCGTTAATGCTGTAGCCATAACCTAACTCGACGAAGCTATCATTTGTTACTTCTCCCGTAACAAAGTGCTGACCATCCTCACCAAAGTTATAATCTCCATACATACCAATTACATCATTTTCGTCTCCATAAACTTCAATTGATGTCGCATGCGCTTGTAATGAAATAGCAGATAAAATAGAAGCTGCTATAAAAGTAATATTCTTCATTCTTAAAACCTTAAATACGTGTGCAGAGCGTTAATTTCGTGACTCTTCCCGGTCAAGAGCGATGAAAACGATACATAGTGCAAAGATTCAAAACAACGTAAAACACCTCATTAAAGTTTTTGGTTTTCTAAACTAAAAGTCATTAACCTACCCTTATATAAATGATAATTATAACAATAATAATTACAGTAAAATCAATCAATTAAAAGTAAGGTCGTTGGATCAATTTAGATTTTCATATTCTCGCTTAGTTATCTAAACGCAAATATCTATACTCTTACAAACATAAAAATGCTTGCCCACAGAGAAAAATAAAATAGTTTTTACATCAATAATCTGAAGAAAATTTGATAAGGAAAAGTAAATAATAGAAAGGTATAATTAAAATAGAAAATCATAGATATAAGACAACAACTCGTTGTGTATAGGCTGGTTTGCACAATAGAATTGATAAACTAAACAAGAATGAATTGGCTCGTTCGGTATTACGAAAATAGGTATGCGGTGAAGCATACCTAATCTTTGAGATAATGAACAATAAAGAGATAATAGACAACAAGAGACAATGAACCATTGCCGCTTGTTGGTTGGTCTAACTGTTAGTTATTAGCGCCTTCTGTGTCATCGACTACTGGCGTCGCTTTGATGCTCACAATGCGGTTATTCTCAACAGAGATAATTTCAAACTGCCACTGCTGGTATTGAACAACTTCGCCTGCATCCGGTAAACGCCCGATTAACCAAGTCACAAGGCCATTCAACGTTTGGAAGCTCTCGCTTTCGCCCTCAAAATCCGATAGCTCTAAACGGTTTTTCAGTTCACTGATAGGAATCAATCCATCCACCAGCAAACCGTCTCCCACTTGCTCGGTCCAAAGATCGTTCGGGTTATTCGATAGCTCGCCAGCAATCGCCTCAAGAATATCGTAATGAGTCACAAGGCCTTGAACATCGCCATACTCGTCGACAATGAATGCCATCTCGGTACCCGACTCTTTAAAGTAGCCAAGTAAACGCAAAGCTTTCATCGATTCTGGAACATAGATCGGCGAGCGAGACAGCCCCATGATCACTTGAATGCTTAGATTGCCCGCCTGATTTAGCAAGGCTTTGGCTGACACTGTACCCACAACTTTATTGAGGTGATCTTGGCACAATGGAAACACACTGTGTTTTGATGAACGCAGTTTCTTTAAGATTTGCTCAACCGGTTGGTCGACATCCAGAAAGTCGATGTCTCGACGCGGAGTCATCAATGAGCTCACAAGGCGATCATCAAGCTGCAAGATATTACGAATCATCTCTTGTTCGCCACGTTCAATCACACCCGATTCAGAGCCCTCTTTCACCAGTGCATGGATATCATCTTCAGTAACGCTATCTTCTTCACCGCCTCGGCCCATCAACTTAAGAATACCTTCCGTTGAAGCCGACAGCGCAAACACAAACGGCGTCGCGATTTTAGATAACCAGAAGATTGGCAACGCGACTAACACAGCAATGTTTTCAGCTTGGGACTGAGCAAAACGCTTTGGTACCAACTCACCGACAACGATAGCGAAATAAGTAATACCCACCACCACAACCGCAGTAGACAAGATATTTGCTTGTGTTGGGTCTAATCCCCACAGTTCAAGTTGAACGGCCAGTGGAGCCGATAGCGTCGCCTCACCCACAATACCGCTGAGTAGGCCGATTACCGTGATACCGATTTGGATTGTTGAAAGGAAGCGGGTTGGGTTTTCTTTGAGCTCTAGAGCAACCTGAGCTGAGCGGTGTTTTTCGGCTAAGCGTTTCAGCCGACTATTTTTTGCTGCTACCAATGCAATCTCTGACATGGCAAACAGACCATTTAAAACAATTAACCCTACTAAAAGCAGAATTTTCATGTGGCTTGGATTTCCTAAATTTACCGGCCAACAATTAGCCGTAATCCGGAGTATAAGCTGAGTGCGTTTATTTTGGATATAAAAATTTTTGGATATAAAAAAGTCTTGGATATAGAAAAAATAACGAAAAAAAAGCCCGCACATTTCGGTGCGGGCTTAGTAATGAATAAAGCTTAATTTTGCTTAGTTCAATCTTACATTGTGTAAGTGTAAGGTGCTTGGATACCTAGTGGGATACCAAGAGCCCAGTAAGCTAGCAAGAAGATAGACCAACCGATTAGCATAGCAATCGAGAATGGCATCATTAGAGAAGCTAGAGTACCGATACCTGTCGACTTAACGTAGCGCTGACAGTAAACAACAACCAGTGGGAAGAACACCATTAGTGGAGAGATGATGTTAGACACTGAGTCACCTACACGGTAAGCCGCTTGAGATAGCTCAGGAGAGATACCCACAACCATTAGCATTGGAACTAGGATTGGACCGATAAGAGCCCACTTAGCTGAAGCCGAACCTACAAGCAGGTTAACTGAAGCCGTTAGTAGAATCATACCAACAACCGTTGCTTCACCAGGAAGGTCCATCGCTTTCAGGCCTTCAGCACCGTAAAGTGCCAGCATAGTACCGATGTTTGATTGACCGAATGCAGATAGGAACTGTGCACAGAAGAACGACATTACAATGTATGCGCCCATCGTTGCCATTGTCTCTGACATTGCTTTGATTACGTCATTGCTGTTCTTGAAAGTACCCGCTACACGGCCGTAGACGATACCCGGAATAATAAACAGGATGAAGATCAGAGGAACGATAGACTTCATCACTGGTGCAGAGAACGCTGTCAGCTCACCTTCAGGCGAACGAAGCGCTGAGTTCTCAGGAACTAGAGCTGCGATAAGCAGACCAATACCCGCAACCATTGCCCAACCAGCAAACTTGAACGCTTTAGATTCGATTGCCGTGAACGTACCTAGATCAGGTGCTGCTTCTGCATCTTCATCAACTGGCGTATTAGCAAGACGAGGCTCGATAATTTTCTCAGTTACGTACCAACCGATAGCAACAATAAGAACTGAAGATAGGCCAGTAAAGAAGATGTTCGCTAGAGGGTTAATCACGTATTCAGGGTCAAGAACGTTTGCCGCTGTTTGAGTGAAACCAGCTAGTAGCGGGTCAATACCTGAAGGGATGAAGTTCGCAGAGAAACCACCTGATACACCAGCAAACGCTGCTGCAATACCCGCTAGAGGATGACGACCCGCAGCGTGGAAGATGATACCGCCAAGAGGGATTACTAGAACGTAACCTGCATCTGCTGCAGTGTGAGACACGATAGCAACAAGAATTAGCATTGGCGTTAGTAGCTTAGCTGGCGTGAAGTTAAGCATCTTCTTAAGGCCTGTCGTAATGAAGCCTGAAGAGTCTGCAACGCCAACACCTAGCATAGCAACAAGTACGATGCCTAGAGGTGCGAAGCCTGTGAACGTGGTAACCATATTCGCTAGGAAGCTAGCAAGCGCTTCACCAGTTAGTAGGTTGTTTACTTCAAGAGCAGCACCCGTTTGAGGGTTGATTAAGTCGAATGAAAGATTCGATAAAAGTGCAGATGCTACCCATACAATAACTAGAGCCCAGAAGAACAGGATTGCTGGATCTGGAATTTTGTTGCCGGCGCGTTCAATGAAGTTTAGAAAGCGGTCCATACCACTGATCTTCTCAGTCGATGGTGCTTTTTTTACGGCTTGGTTACTCATTGTAACTCCATATGTGATGTTGTTTTGTTTAGGCCTAATATAAGTTTTGACCACGGCCTATTGGTACAGCACACATTCTATTAAAGTCGTTGTTAAAAAGCACAAGATTCCACCTAATTTTCCATAAATGGAGACATATTTTGCAAAAATACCATACAACCACAACAATATAAAAACACAAAAAACACCATTCCATATACAGAGTTTTAACTAGCACGCAAACAATGTCTGAGAAGAGCAAACTATCACGATATTGAAGTTATAAACCCAATCAATCAAACTCGCTGTATTTAGAAATCATGGTATGTAATTCGATCGCTTGATTATTACCAAACCGGTCTTCCCATGAGCTTGTTATCTGAACGGTTTTCAGCGCTCCAGATAAACTGTTCGTCACTGTCCAATCAAGTTGATATTTAACATGTGAGTGATCCATGCCATCAACAATATCCGTAGCAAAATTCGCAGGCGTTATACTCGATAAAGCAGCAGATGCGCCTCGAGTTCTAAACCATTCCAGCTTATTTTCAGCCAAATTCAAAGCTTCTACACTATGAATTGCAAAGTCAGACTTTTGCTCAACATATGTTTGTAACTTAATTAGCCCTAGCGAACCGACTCCTATCAATAAAAATGAAATGAGTACTTCAATTAGGCTAAAACCTTTTTGCTTATAAATCATTCCATGAACCTTTTTGCCATCTTGGCTTAGGTGAAAATTCGAACTCATCAATAACATCTGAATTGAATGAAAAATTCAGAGAGTTATTAAATAGCGCCATTTGCCCTTCTGTATCAAAAAATTGTCCCCCCGTGAAACTGAATGCGCCAGCTTGCGCATAAGTTGCATGGTATGGCGTAAGAGTGCTTGAAGAGCCATACATAGTATTAATTAGGTCACTAAATACTGAATTTACAAAAGGTTTCACTTCCGTCATCGAGTCCCATTGAGAAGGAGTGGGAGAGTAAGTATTATTAAAATGAAAAAATACACCGCTAATATCGCCAGAACCAGTAACCCCAAAAACACCATCATGAACAAGTAAAAACAAATCGGTTCCCGGGTGTGCAGCCTGTAAATTTACAATATTCGTCACATCAACTGGCGCTAGTTGGCAAGAGCCATCAATCCAAACTTTATTGGGCTGTCCATTCACTATTGAATCAGAAAATTGGCTATAGCAATCAACACTGCTAGAGGGCATTGAAACTTTAATAAATTCGTTATCTACATCATCACGAACCTCTTGCCACTTACTTTTATCGACTCCGAAAAAATCTTTAAAGGGGTCGATAGTGTCATCTTGCTGAATATCTAACCCAACATTATGAGAACTTATCACTCCAAAGGAGTTCTCCCATATCCCGGATTTAGCAGCTGTCGATGTCTTATGAGAAAGCTTACAATCCTTAGTGGGGTCATGCCCGGCTCCTGGAGATTCAATAGAACTACTTACGCCATGATTGGTAATACCAGTCGCAATAAACCTATATTTAACCACTGCCCCGATACACTCATAAGCTTCAGCAGCCGAATCAAATTCACCAGGGTCTGGTGGTGAAAAAAGTGCTGAGCCAAAAGAAATAACATCAGAAGTCGACTTCATAGCTCCATAACCAACTGAAGATGAAAAGATTATTTTTTTATTAACACTGCTATGACCAACTTGAGAAAGCAAAATTTCAGGGTTTGTAAAGTCAGCATTTAAGGAAGAAAAACTATACGAGTTACAAACTGTCGCCAAATTATTGGGTATTGATTGTAATTTTTGATTAACAATGTATGTAAACCCACACTCTAGACCTCCCTCTGCTTCCCAATGTTGCTTGCGCGCTTCTACTTCATTCTGAGATCTTTTTATTTGATAAAAAACAGAGCGATAACTACCAAAAGTCAACATTAACGCAGTAACTAGTAATACACTTGTTGTAAGTAAAACAACCGCACCTTGTTGATTTTTATTCATCGCCAATTCCTATTTTTTACAATCACACTTGATGAATAATTAACGGACGTATCTCCTACTAATTCAGCAGAAATCATAATGGTTGTAATACCTGAACTAACCCCTTGAGATACAATACTTGACTGATTCGCATGAAAATCAACGACTCTAATTTGATTAGGCTCAAAGATAGAAGAGCACCCACTAATCGCCGCTGATACTGTTTTTACGATGCTGGAGGGGCTATCACACACCTTGACCAAACCTGAATCAAATACAAAAGCGACATTTCGAATCTCTGATTGATGAGTGTAAGCATATGCAACCATTTTTGAATCAGGAGAAATATATAAAGTATCTGTGGAGCCTGATAATTTTAGAGATACACCAGTCCCTCCATCGTAGCCCGCACGCTGGATATCTTCTTTAAAGTATTGAAGAGCACCTGAAACTTGTTGTAATAGTAATAATTCTTTACTTCTCTCGGATGCGATGTTTTGTCCGGATATAAATACCGACCCCACACTTCCAATAACGACAATTCCCAAAATGGAAGAGAGCATAAATTCGACTAATGTTGCACCGAATTGCTGCCTCCTAAGTGCAGATTTGATACCCATAAAAATCTCCTTCTACACCACAAATTCTCATTCTTCCGGAAGTACGATATGTTATAAACTTTAAAGGCTTAGAGTTCATATCAAATAAGAGATGGCCATCTTTAGCTTTACCGTTTACTCCACTAAATTTAATTTGTTCAGAACTGTAGTTAACGGTGAAATCTACGTTTCGAAATGAAGCACCTTCCAGTGTAAGAATTGCCGTGCCAGTATTCGGAATATCGAATTCGGTCAATTCAATTTTCCAATCACCGGTGTCATTTGCATTACCATTCATTAAAAAATGAGCCCAAAGATCAGTATTTCTCATAACTGCCTCAGATTTTGCCTGCATCATAAAACCATTCAACTCAGTAGCTAACCGTTGCATCTTCACTGTTTCCGAGACAGAACTAAAACTTGGAGCGGCAACAGCCAACAATATAGAGAGCACTGATATGGTTATGAGTAGCTCTAAGAGGGTAAACCCGCGAGACATTTCCCAAATTCCTATGTAAACCGATACGTAACCGTATTTAATCTTGCAAGGATGCTACCACCGAAGAAAAATAGGCTGAATATAGAGAAGGAACTACTCGTGATGATTCGAAAAAATAAATGTAACAACAACAACTTAAGTTGCAAAGGGATGACATTGATCGAACTATTGGTCGCAGTAGCTATCCTTGGAGTGCTAACCGCTATCGCCTACCCAAGCTATACCGAACATGTAATTAAATCGCATAGAACAGCAGCATTAGCTGATATGGCAAAAATACAACTCACGCTTGAGCAGTCATACAACGGTGTCTATAACTGGGGCAGTATTATTTCAGGAGGGGCTTGTGCTATATGTGAGTCACCAAGTGATCGCTATGTATTTTCTGTCGCAAGTTCAAGCAGCATGGCATATACAATAACCGCCACGGCACAGTCAACTAAGGGGCAAAGTGGTGACTCTTGCTTAGGCACTCCCAAAACAATGACGCTCAAATCTTCAGGTGAAGAATCCCCTGTAAATTGCTGGAACTAATAGAAGTTAATATCCTTGGTACGAGTAAAGAATGACTAGGAATATACATAGCTGCATTTTTTAACTGAACGAGAAGATCAAAAAAGCCTGCACATAGGCAGGCTTTAAGATTTTCAAACCACGATCTAATTACTTAGTTAGGTCATCGAAGAAGTTTTTAACGCCGCTGAAGAAACCTTCAGACTTTGGCTTGTGCTTGCTTGCCGCTTCGCCACAACATGTTTCTTCGAATTCACGCAGTAGTTCTTTCTGGCGAGCGCTTAGCTTAACTGGAGTCTCAACCACTAGCTTAACGATTAGGTCACCCACACCGCCGCCACGAACGCCTTTCACGCCTTTGCCACGCATACGGAACATACGGCCCGTTTGTGTTTCTTCTGGCACTTTAAGGTTTACACGACCATCCAGTGTTGGAACTTCAACTTCACCGCCTAAAGCAGCCATAGAGAAGCTTACTGGAACTTCACAGTAAAGGTTATTGCCGTCACGCTCAAAGATGTTGTGCTCTTTTACGTGTACTTGTACGTACAGGTCGCCAGCTGGAGCGCCTTGCTCTCCCGCTTCGCCTTCGCCTGATAGACGAATACGATCGCCAGTATCAACACCAGCAGGGATCTTAACGTTAAGTGTTTTCGTCTTCTGTTTGCGACCTTGACCATGACATGAGTTACATGGGTCTTTGATGATCTTGCCTTTACCGTTACAAGTAGGACAAGTCTGTTGAACCGCAAAGAAACCTTGGCGCATTTGTACTTGGCCGTGGCCATGACAAGTGCCACACGTTTGTGCAGAAGAACCCGCTTTCGCGCCGCTGCCGTCACAAGTATCACACTCTACAAGTGTTGGTACTTCGATTTCTTTAGAAACACCACGAACCGCTTCTTCTAGAGAAAGTTCCATGTTGTAACGTAGATCTGAACCACGTTGTGCACGCTGTTGACCGCCACCACGACGACCGCCGCCGAAGATGTCGCCAAATACGTCACCGAAGATATCGCCGAAGTCACCTTGGCCACCGCCGCCGAAACCACCGCCGCCGCCCATGCCACCTTGTTCAAAGGCTGCATGACCGTATTGGTCGTAAGCTGCTTTCTTTTGAGAATCGGTTAGGATCTCGTACGCTACTTTTACTTCTTTAAACTTATCTGCTGCGGTCTCATCACCCTGGTTACGGTCCGGGTGGAATTTCATCGCTAAGCGTTTGTACGCTTTTTTAATATCGCGCTCTGATGCATCGCGGCTTACGCCTAATACTTCGTAAAAATCACGTTTTGACATGTTCTAGGTCACCAAAATAATTGCTACTACCGAATGATCACTTCAGTAGTCTGTGTATCAATCTAGATAAAAGTTCTGCCGGCTGAAATGCCGAATAAAGCTATTATCTAGATCGACAAGTCTAAATACAAATTTACGGGCGTGAGAGTTACCTCTGACGCCCGCAATAATAAGTCTTTGAGAAAAATTTCTAAGCAGATAGCTTGAGTCCTAAGTGGAAGCGCGGAGCCTACGTTAGTAGGTGGGCACTTCCGGTAACGAAATCAGGCTACTCTGCGACGAAATTATTTTTTGTCTTCTTTAACTTCTTCAAACTCAGCATCAACAACGTCGTCATCTTGCTTAGGCTGTTCACCAGCGTCAGCACCAGCTTGTTCAGCTTGAGCTTTCTGTTGAGCGATTTCCATTAGCTTTTGAGCTGCTTGCATAAGTTCTTGAACTTTAGCGTCGATAGCTTCTTTGTCGTTACCAGACTTAACTTCTTCTAGTGCCGTGATAGCCGCTTCGATTTTAGCTTTCTCGTCTGCAGGTAGAGCTTCACCAGCTTCTTCTACTTGCTTCTTAGTGCCGTGAATCATTTGGTCAGCTTGGTTACGTGCAGTTACTAGCTCTTCGAACTTTTTGTCCGCTTCTTTGTTAGCTTCTGCTTCTTGTACCATTGCTTCGATCTCTTCCTCAGACAGGCCGCCTGATGCTTGGATAGTGATCTTCTGCTCTTTACCTGTTGCTTTATCTTTAGCAGATACGTTCAGGATACCATCAGCATCTAGGTCGAATGTTACTTCGATTTGTGGCATGCCACGTGGTGCTGGTTGGATACCTTCTAGGTTGAACTGACCAAGAGACTTGTTGTAAGTCGCTTGCTTACGCTCACCTTGAAGAACGTGGATAGTTACTGCGTTTTGGTTGTCTTCAGCTGTAGAGAACACTTGATCCGCTTTAGTAGGGATAGTTGTGTTTTTCTCGATAAGCTTAGTCATCACGCCGCCCATCGTTTCGATACCGAAAGATAGAGGAGTAACGTCTAGTAGTAGAACGTCTTTCACGTCACCAGCTAGTACACCACCTTGAACAGCAGCACCCATTGCAACAGCTTCGTCAGGGTTCACGTCTTTACGTGGCTCTTTACCGAAGAATTCAGTTACTTTAGCTTGAACCATAGGCATACGAGTTTGACCACCAACTAGGATAACGTCAGTGATTTCGCCTACAGATAGGTCAGCATCTGCTAGAGCAACTTTTAGTGGCTCAAGAGAACGTTGAACTAGGTCTTCAACTAGAGACTCAAGCTTCGCACGAGTCACTTTGATGTTCATGTGCTTAGGACCAGTCGCATCAGCAGTAACGTAAGGTAGGTTTACGTCAGTTTGAGTAGTAGAAGAAAGCTCGATTTTCGCTTTTTCTGCTGCTTCTTTAACACGCTGCATTGCTAGTGGATCAGCTTTAAGGTCGATACCTTGCTCTTTCTTGAACTCATCTACTAGGTAGTTGATCATGCGGTTATCGAAATCTTCACCACCAAGGTGAGTATCACCGTTAGTTGAAAGAACTTCGAAAGTCTTCTCGCCTTCTACTTCATCGATTTCGATGATAGAGATATCGAATGTACCACCACCAAGGTCGTATACAGCGATAGTGCGATCACCACCTTGCTTGTCTAGGCCGTAAGCTAGAGCAGCAGCAGTTGGTTCGTTGATGATACGTTTAACATCTAGACCAGCGATACGGCCAGCATCTTTAGTTGCTTGACGTTGAGCATCGTTGAAGTAAGCAGGAACAGTAACAACTGCGCCAGTTACTTCTTCACCTAGGAAGTCTTCAGCTGTTTTCTTCATTTTCTTAAGAACTTCAGCAGATACTTGAGGAGCAGCCATTTTTTGGCCTTGCGCTTCAACCCATGCATCACCGTTATCAGCTTTAACAATGTTAAAAGGCATGATTTCGATATCGCGTTGAACTTCTTCATCTTCAAAACGACGACCGATTAGACGCTTAATTGCGTATAGCGTGTTTTGAGGGTTAGTAACTGCTTGACGTTTCGCAGGTTGACCAACTAGCGTCTCGCCGTCAGTGTATGCGATTACCGATGCTGTTGTGCGTTCGCCTTCAGCATTTTCTAGTACGCGTGGTTTGTCGCCGTCTAAAACAGCAACACAAGAGTTAGTAGTACCTAAATCAATACCAATGATTCGACCCATCAGGCTATCTCCGAAATATAATCTATATTAGTTTTTGCTATACCCACATATGTGGGGGGCGGTAATCAGGGATTCAACCCTAATACACAAAATTTAAGTGCAAATGTAATTTGCTTTCGTATGCACCATAGATAAGGGCTGCAAACTGGTTTTCAAGGGAATAAGTAAAAAAAATCTATTTTTTCCCGTATCTTTTTACATAAAGGTAAAAAGTGACCGATCCCTTGCCAATTAAGGGTCCGATGTTGAGAAAGTCTCGCATTTGTCGCCACATTGAAACCTCAACCCTATTCCAAATGCCATAAAAAAAGACCTTCATGTAGAAGGTCTTTTTCAAATAGATATTAATCAGTTAAATATTATTCAAATGATTACTGATTCAGCCATGTTATTGATTAAGCACTAACTGGTAGAAGCTCGCTTGAGTGTAATCACCCGCTTCCATACCACGCCATTCACAGGCAGAGCTCGACTTCTTGGTGTTGCATTGATTGTATGCGCCCGCCTTGAAGTACATCCAGTCCTGTCCATAACCAAGGTCGATATCATGCCCCTGATATTTACCCTTAGCCAAATCAACATCATACGTCTTCACAATTGGATCGGCTGAATTTGGATTCTTAGTAAAGGTTAAGTGCATGATGTTGTCTTTGATGTTCACATCGTATGAGAACACTTCACCTAGCTTGATACCATCAGCAGGATCCGAGCTGCCTTTTTTCAGATTGTATTGACCAAACACATCATGGCGAATGTCTTTACGAAGTTTCTTTCCGTTTTCATCCTTCGCATTTTTCATCTCTGTCGGCGGGTTTAATTCATAGTTCCACGTTAACGAACCATGCTCATGCTCCGGCAGTTTACGGTAAACAATTTTCAGAGGCTCATTGTCTGAACCATGAATTTGGCCAATCACTACCGAGAATGCGCCTGTTTTTTTGTAGCTACCGCTGGTACTTACTTGATCAACAGAAAGTGTTGCCGTCATTTGACCACCGATAGAACCAAACTCTTCTGCATTTTCATGGCTTGAAATCGCGAAGTTGTTGCTCGGCGCCGAGTAGCTGTCTGCCAGCATCGCTCTTAGTTCACTACGAGTATTCTTACTGTTTGGTGTCGTTGGTGCTGTATTCGGAGCCACAAACACCATCGCGCCAGATTCGGCATCAGTGTAGAACCATTTAGGATGAACGTAAGGTGTGTCTACATTCGACAACTCTTGCTTACCGATCTCCAATGTTTTGCCTTTTCTAGAGCCTTCTGTTGTTAGCTCCGGTAGGTTAATTTTCCATTTAGATAAATCGAAGTTTTGTGCAGGCGCTTTTGCTGGATCAAGATTGAACTCTTGACCAATATCGTGATTAGAAGCGAGAGCGGGAGCCGCTAAGAGGCTAGCAGTCAGTAGGCTAAGGTAAGACAACTTCATTATTTGGTTTCCTTTATGTCGTCATAATGTAGGTTGTCAGAACAATAAAATAATATTGTATTATTATATGTGATCTATATTAAATATTGAAAACTGATGACCAATTCAGCGCGAGTAAAAAGAAAAAATGAGACTTCGCACCAACACAGCCCCCTCTTTTAACTCAGCAGCAGACAGCCCAAAGTACCGAACAGCAGAAATAAAAAAGCCCCGCTCTGGTTGAGCGGGGCTTCGCAATTATCAAGTCTTAATTAAGAATTAAGCTTCTGCTTTTTGTAGCTCAGCTTCTTCGTTAGCTTCAACGCCAATTTCGTTTTCAGATTTAGCAACGATAGTGTTAACCGCTGTATCACCGACTACGTTTGAAGAAGTACAGAACATGTCACAGATACGGTCAACAGCAGCAACAATCGCTAGACCTTCTGGTGGTAAACCTAGTTGGTGCAATAGAACACCGACCATCACAACACCGCCACCAGGAACACCACCAGCACCGATAGACAGTAGCAGGATAGTTAGACCTAGAGTGAAGATATCAGCAGTGTTGATTGGCTGACCAAACGCGTTTGCTACGAACATAGTTGCTAGTGCGATGTAGATAGATACACCAGACATGTTCATTGTTGCACCTAGTGGTACACCGAAACCTGCTACTGACTTAGATACGTTTAGTTTGTCAGTAAGAGTACGCATTGTTACTGGGATTGTTGCATTCGAACTTGCTGTAGATAGTGAGAATAGAACTTGCTCACGAGTTGCACGTAGGAACTGCTTTGGAGAAATACCAGTGAATGAACCAACCATCATTGGGTAGAAGAAGAAAATCCAGAACACAAGCATTGCAACCACAAGCGCCACATAACCAGCAACTGACATTAGCGTGTCTGCATCCAGTGTTGCGCCCAGTTGAATCATCAGAGCAAATACACCGTAAGGCGCCAAGCTCATTACTAGGCCGATAAGCTTCATCATGATTTCATTAGCCATCTTGAATGTCTTGATAGCTGGGCCACCACGAGAATCAAGCGCTTGAATAGCAAGACCTGTCAAAATTGCCATGAAGATGATTTGCAGCATGTCGCCGCTTGCAAACGCTTCTACAGGGTTGCTAGGAACGATGTTAACAACAAGAGAGAAGATGTCTGGTGTTTCAGTTGTTGTAAGCGCAATTGTCTCAGAAACCGTACCGGCTAGATTCGCACCTGCACCAGGTTGGAAAATAAGACCAATCGTTAGCGCTGCCGAAATCGCGATGATGGTGTTAATAATGTAAAGACCAAAGGTTTTACCACCAAGACGACCAAATGAACGAATATCTTTTAGCTCAACAATACCGCAAACAATAGATACGTATACAAGAGGAACTACAAGCAATTTGATAAGTGATACGAACATACCACCAGCACCTTCGGCAGCGCCAAGTAGATACGTATCAAAAATAGCAATACCGCTGAATAGGTACTGAATAGCAGTACCAATAAGTAGACCGGCGAACAAGCCTACAAAAATTTTACTTGAGAGCGATTTATCCATCGTTCTTCTCCAGTTTGTTGTGTTTAAAATTTGTACTTTTATAGTTATATATGCGACCAAAATCGCTATATGGCAGTGGATTTTACATACAAAGATAACAATTAAAAGTATTTATTTACAAAAACATCACAAATGTGACATCAAAACATTTACTCAATCACAACAAGTTTCATAACACAAAACTCTAAATCGCTGATCTGAATGAAATAAAAAGAACGACATTCTTAATGCGGTTTTGATGCTTATTTACGTGGACTCTCAAGTTACAGGCACAAAAAAAGAGAGGCCTATGCCTCTCTTTTTATTTTACGTAAACCAGTGATTTATTTTGTCGCAGCGACTAACTCAGTCAATGCGCCAGTCAATCACTTGGCAACGTAATTCGTCATTACTTAGCAACCATAACCATCGCTGGGCGAACCACACGACCGTTTAGTTCGTAGCCTTTTTGCATCACAAACATAACTGTGTTTGATTCGTGATCTGGGCTTTCTTGGATAGACATCGCTTGGTGGAATTCAGGGTTGAACGCTTCACCTTCAGGGTTGATCTCTTTAAGACCAAACTTAGCAACTGTGTCTACGAAAGTTTTGTGCGTTAGCTCAACACCTTCATACAGTGGCTTAACCACTTCGTTTTCAGCGTCTGCCGCTTGCATTGCACGCTCTAGGTTGTCGATTACAGGAAGCAGACCTTCAGCAAACTTGTTCAAAGCGAATTTACGCGCTTTATCAATTTCTTGCTCGCTACGGCGACGCATGTTTTCAACTTCAGCTTTCGCGCGAAGAACAGAATCTTGCTGCTCTTTCACTTTAGATTCGCTAGAAAGCAGTGCAGCTTCCAGTTGAGCGATTTTTGCTTCCTGCTCATCAGCAGCGTCTTCATTCAGTTCAGCTTCTTCAACTTTCTCAGCTTCAGCGATGATCTGATCTAGCTCTGCTTCGGTTACTTTGTTTTCTTCGTTGCTCATGATATCTCCAGAATTCGTTTTCAATGCAAGTGACAGGCGTGTTTGCGCCCCAAATTGATATAAAACACTCGCATAGACGTTCAACTTGCCTTTATTATGGGGATGAAGAATTTTGATTCAAGCCTAATTCGTTTGGAAACGTTATGAAAAAGCCATTTGAAGTCATCGCCATTATCGGTAAACCTCGAGATCAGCAAGCAATTCAGACTCATAGAGAGCTCTATCAGTGGTTAAGTGCTGAGGGTTATCAAGTGTTTGTTGATGACAGACTCGCCACTATTTTAGACGACATCCCAAAAGAACATTTTTCTAGCCTGATTGAATTAGGTAAACGCGCCGATCTCGCCATTGTGGTCGGTGGTGACGGAAATATGCTCGGTGCCGCTAGAATCTTGTCACGTTTCGACATTTCAGTGATTGGTGTTAACCGAGGCAACCTTGGTTTCCTAACCGATCTGAACCCTGAAAACTTCCAGAGCGCGCTTACCGATGTACTCAAAGGCGAGTTCATGGAAGAAGAGCGCTTCTTACTTGAAACGGAAATTCATCGTCACGGCCAGATAAAAAGCCACAATGCAGCCCTTAATGAGGCTGTACTGCACCCCGGCCAAGTTGCTCACATGATCGAGTTCGAAGTGTATATCGATGACAGCTTCGCCTTCTCACAGCGCTCTGATGGCTTAATCGTCTCAACACCGACAGGTTCTACCGCCTACTCGCTGTCTGGCGGCGGCCCTATCCTGTCATCAAGCCTAAATGCTATCTCACTCGTGCCAATGTTCCCGCACACCCTTTCAAGCCGCCCACTTGTCGTGGATGGCAAGCGTCGTATCAAGCTGATCGTATCGCCTGATAACCGCGGAACTCAGGAAGTGAGCTGCGATGGTCAAATCTCACTGCCTGTTTCTCCTGGTGATGAGATCCACATTTACCAAAGCCCAAATGTGCTCAAACTGATCCACCCTAAAGACTACAACTACTACCACGTTCTACGTAACAAGCTAGGCTGGTCGAGCAAGCTGTTCTAAGTGAAAAGCGAATGATTTTGAAAGGCTGACGACATTCGTCAGCCTTTTTTATTGCCGATTAAAAGCCCACCATCTCTACTTTTACGCCAATCCACCACATCGTCATCCCCAAAAGGGAGAGACGACTGAGTTGGGAGTATCATAATATTTCGTCGTAGAGATCACGTCGACTAGGGTTCAATTCACTAATCAACGTTTCCTTCCATAAACGATTCCATTTCTTTAGCTGCTTTTCCCTCTCAATCGCGGATCTGAAGTCTTCGAAAACTTCAAAATAGACTAACTTGTCAACATTGTACTTCTTAGTAAAACCTTCAACATTTCCCGCTTTATGCAGCCAGGTTCTTTGCTTAAGGTTCCCAGTAACGCCTATGTACAAAACTGAATTCGAACGATTAGCTAGAATGTAAATTGCAGGTCGCTTCATCCTTCCTCCTTAATGTTGAGCTCTTAAAACTAACAAAGGCTGAAGAACCAAGAGTATTAAATAAGAACTAACAAACGAGATTCCCTATCACGCTCCTTCGTCGCTGTAGGGAATGACGACAACGAACACCAAAACTCAAGAATGACCGTCATTCCAGAACCGAGGAACGAGGTATCTGGAGTCCCTGACATCCAAACAAACTACAAAAACAGATCCCCTATCACGCTCCTACGTCGCTGTAGGGGATGACGACAACGAACACCAAAACTCAAGAATGACCGTCATTCCAGAACCGAGTAACTAGGTATCTGGAATCTCTGACATCCAAAAAAACTACAAAAACAGATCCTCTATCACGCTCCTACGTCACTGTAGGGGATGACGACAACGAACACCAAAACTCAAGAATGACCGTCATTCCAGAACTGAGGAACGAGGTATCTGGAATCTCTTAACCTTATAAATACCAACGCACAAAACAGATTCCCTATCTAGCTCATTCGTCATTTAAGGGAATAACGCTGACTCACCTCAAGCACATACTAAACCTTCATTCCCAAGAGGGAGGAACGACTGAGTTGGGAATCTATAGCGGTTTCAGTGATCTACAGACAAGCTCAATTCTGAGAGCTGTCGCAAAAAATTTTCACCTGTCGACTTTACTGTATAAAGAAACAGTATATACTGAGCTTATATACAGTATTGTTCAGTTATACAGGTAAATAAAAATGCTGGCTCATTTAAGTGTTAATAATTTCGCTATTGTTAAGTCTTTACAGCTAGAACTCTCTAAAGGCATGACAACAATCACCGGGGAAACTGGTGCGGGTAAATCTATCGCTATCGATGCTTTAGGCTTATGCCTTGGAGGAAGATCCGATGCAGGAATGGTTCGACAAGGTGAAGAAAAAACCGAAGTCAGTGCCGCTTTTTTACTTGAGAACAATCTGCATGCTACCCGCTGGTTAGAAGACAACGAATTGCTTGATGGCAGTGAGTGCATCCTGCGCAGAACCATCTCAAAAGAAGGTCGTTCTCGTGCATTCATCAACGGTAGCCCTGTCCCTCTTTCGCAATTGAAATCGCTAGGACAACTGTTGATCAATATCCATGGTCAACATGCGCATCACCAGTTGATGAAAAGCGATTACCAAATGGCCATGCTTGATCAATACGCAGGCCACTTGAATCTATTGAAATCAACACGTAATGCTTACCAAGCGTGGCGACAAGCGGATAACCACTTAAAAGAGTTACGTGAAAATAGCCAGCAAAACCAAGCTCAAAAACAACTTCTTGAATACCAAATCAAAGAGTTAAATGAGCTGTCTATTGGGGAGGAAGAATATGAAGACCTCGAACAAGAGCATAAGCGCCTCTCCAATAGCGGAGAACTGGCCACAACCTGTCAGCAAGCTATCGAGCTTATTTATGAAGGCGAAGAAGTTAATGCGCTTGGTATTCTGCAATCGGCCAATAACTCCTTAATTCAGCTAGCTGAGCTAGATGAAAGATTAGCCGAGTTACCAAACTTGCTTTCCGAAGCCATTATTCAGATTGAAGAGACCAACAACGAGTTAAGAACATACCTAGACAGCATTGATGTTGATCCCGGTCGTATGGCTTACGTTGAGGAGCGCTTCTCTAAAGTGATGTCGATGTCTCGTAAACACCACGTGTTACCTGAAGAGCTGTATAAGCACCATCAAGACTTACTACAACAAGTTGAAGCGCTTGATTGCTCTGATGAAAAATTAGAAGAACTGGCAAACGAGGTAGAAAACCAATACCAATCGTTCGTTGCGAAATCCGAGAAGCTTCATAAATCTCGAACTCGTTACGCAAAAGAGCTCAACAAGCTGATCACGCAAAGCATGCACGAACTGAGCATGGAAAAAGCGCAGTTTGCCATTGAAGTGAACAACACCAACACACACCCTTCTCCATTGGGTATGGATAACGTGACCTTCATTGTTTCGACCAACCCAGGCCAACCAATGCAGCCGATTGCGAAAGTGGCCTCTGGTGGTGAGTTATCACGAATCTCACTGGCAATTCAGGTGATCACAGCGCAAAAAGTGGACACACCAAGCCTGATTTTCGATGAAGTCGATGTGGGTATCAGTGGACCAACCGCTGCGGTTGTCGGAAAAATGCTACGTAAGCTAGGCGAGTCTACGCAAGTGATGTGTGTGACGCACTTACCTCAAGTTGCCGGTTGCGGTCACCAACAGCTGTTTGTAGCGAAGAACACGAAATCAGGTAAAACCGAGACTCAAATGCACACGCTTGATGAGCAACAACGCGTTTCAGAGCTTGCTCGACTGCTTGGTGGCAGCCAGATTACCGAATCGACGCTTGCCAACGCAAAAGAGTTATTAATCGCAGCTTAGGTTACATATTCAGCAACTTTCTGATAATTTACCGAAAAATCTTGGCAATTTTGCAACTTAATTCAAAATTGCCAGTCATAACAAGCTCAAAGCGCAAGGAGCTTTTTACTTCTTGCTGGAGCTTGTTTATTATCAGGCAGTATTTTAGCGAAGAAAGATCTCAAACTATGCGAATTAAAAAGTGGTTAGTTGCAGTTCCACTTGCACTAACAATGTTGACCGGTTGCTCTCTATTAGAGAAGTTGGTTTATCGAATTGACATCAATCAGGGTAACTATGTTGAACAGGAAGCTGTCGACCAGCTCAAGTTTGGCATGACAAAAACACAAGTTCGTTACGTTATGGGCTCACCTATGCTTATCGAAAATGGCTACCCAGATACGTGGTACTACATTTACCACCACCAAAAAGGCCATGAAGACCCGATTCAGAAGAACCTAGTCGTAAATTTTGATGCCACTGGCACTCTAGTAACGATCAATGGTGATTTTGAAGCCAGTGATGAGTTCTTCGAAAGCCTTCGCTAGCTTTCCAGTCAACAAAGCTCTCAGCCGACAAAGCTATCAATCGACAGAGCAAGAATCGCAAAAGCCTGCTCATATGAGCAGGCTTTTTAATATCTGCTAACAAATGAGACTGTAGACTGTATTGTCTAACCAACAGATGAAAAAAAGCTCGCTAATGCGAGCTTCTTTATCATTCAAATTTGTTTGGTATTACGATTTAGCCGCCGCTTTCGCTTGTTCAGCACGCTTACGGCGAATTTCTTTTGGATCGGCTAACAGTGCGCGGTAGATTTCGATACGATCTTTATCGCGAACCGTCGCATCAAGCTTAACGTTACGACTGAACACGCCAACCTTATTTTTCGCTAAGTCGATCTCTGGATACAGTTCCAAAACACCAGACTGCGCAATAATCTCTTCAACGGTCGCGTTCTTATTTACCACTAAGGTAAATACACGCTGCTCATGTGGAAGCGCAAACACAACTTCTACGTGGATCATATCTGATTCAATAGTCATGGCTTAATAAACCTGTTTCGCGCGTTGAGTAAAAGCACTGACCATATTGCTCGTCAACTCATTGAAAACCTTACCAAATGCCATTTCAATCATTCGGCTAGAGAATTCAAACTCCAACTTAAGCTCAACCTTACACGCTTGATCGTCAAGCGGAGTGAAATACCAACCACCCTGCAGTTTCTTAAATGGGCCATCCACCAGCTCCATCAAGATCTCAGCGCCATCCGCTAAGCGGTTAGACGTAGTAAATGTTTTGCTGATACCGGCTTTAGATACATCAACCGAAGCCACCATAGCTGAATCTGAAGATTCGATCACACGTGAACCAGAACACCCTGGCAAAAACTCGTGATAACGAGCAACATCATTGACCAAGCTGAACATCTGGTCGGCACTAAACGACACTAATGCTGAACGAGTAACCTTTGGCATATAGACTCCTGTTAAAGACAGCGTTACATTAACACAAACTGCAATTTTAATTGTATTGGGCCAGAGCGCAAATAAAAAGGATTCCCCAACTAGGGCGCAATCCGTATAATGAGGCCATTATGGCAAAGAATAAATCAAAATCAAAAGCCGGTAGTAATACCATTGCGCTTAATAAGAAAGCTCGCCACGAATATTTCATCGATGATGAGATAGAAGCGGGGCTTGAGCTACAAGGCTGGGAAGTAAAATCCCTACGTGAAGGCAAAACCAATATCGCAGAAAGCTACGTTTACATCCGAGATGGCGAAGCATTCATCAGTGGTATGACGATCACTCCGCTGACTCAGGCGAGTACTCATATCGTGGCGAACCCAACACGTATCCGTAAACTCCTGATGTCGAGAAAAGAACTCGACAACCTTATCGGTCGTATTAACCGTGAAGGCATGACACTTGTCGCAACCGCACTTTACTGGTCTCGCTCTTGGGCGAAGATTAAAGTTGGCGTAGCGAAAGGTAAAAAGCTGCACGATAAACGTACTGATATGAAAGAAAAAGATTGGGCGAGAGATAAAGCACGAATTATGAAGAGTAATTTGCGTTAATTTTAAGCACTTAAACGCACAGTGCTAGACAGGGTAAGCTTTTCTGGTACTATGCAAATAACACTTGGGGCTGATTTAGGATTCGACAGGAATTTTGAAGTCTGAGGTGCATGCCGTGGGGCGGTTGGCCACGTTAAAAGCCGCAAAAAAATAGTCGCAAACGACGAAAACTACGCACTAGCAGCTTAATAACCTGCTCAGAGCTCTCTTACCCTAGCTTCCGCTCGTAAGACGGGGACCAATAAGAGATCAAACCCAAACTAGCTAGCGTGGCTTCTCCCACCTGAGAGGAAAAGCGCGAATTATAATTCAGGTTAGCCTTTAACTAGCGTGTCGGTTCGCAGGTTGCTGGTGAAATTAAAGATCGACTAAGCATGTAGTACCAATGATGAATGATTTTTGGACGCGGGTTCAACTCCCGCCAGCTCCACCAATTCAACATTTAAAGACGTCTTCGGACGTCTTTTTTTGTATCTAAACCCTATAAAAATCAACAACCTACATCCAGCAGCGTCTTTTCACGTCTTGTAGAAGCTCAAACTTCATTTACCCAAAGTGTTACCCAATGTAGAATTACCTAAAGTATTGGGTAAATGGGTAGGTTCTGAAATGACAAAGATTACAGGTAAGATAACGGACGCTAAACTCAAGAACGCAAAGCCAAAGACTGGTGAATACATAATTTCAGTAGGAGATGGCTTACAGTTACGCGTGTTGCCTAATGGCACAAAATCATGGCGTATGATCTACAAAAGCCCAGAAACCGGTAAGCAAACCAAAATGAGTTTGGGAACCTATCCCGTATTAGACTTATCCGATGCTAAAGAGATTAACTTTGAACACCGTAAGCTAATCGCAAAGGGGATAGACCCCAAAACTAAGAAAGCACAGGAGAAAGAAGAACAGAAAGTCTTAACTGAACATGTATTCATTAACATCGCTACTGAATGGTTTAAACTAAAGAAAACGCAAGTCACACCCAACTATGCCGATGACATCTGGCGATCATTAGAGAGAAACATATTTCCTACCCTAGCTCAAACTCCCATTAGCCACATTACTGCTCCGATGGTAATTGAATTGCTTCGCCCTATAGAAGCCAAAGGTAGCTTGGAAACAATTAAACGCCTCTGTCAACGTATGAATGAGATTATGGGGTACGCGGTGAACTCTGGAGTCATTCATTCAAACCCCTTAACAAACATCAAAGCCGTTTTCCAAAAGCCCGAAAAGCAACACATGAAGGCGATTGCTCCTCAAGAGCTCCCTGTGCTTATGAAAAGCATTGCTAATGCCAGCATAAAAAAAACCACTCGTTGTTTATTAGAATGGCAGTTGCACACTATGACCCGCCCAGCGGAAGCAAGCAATGCTCGTTGGGCAGAGTTAGATTTAGAACATGCAATATGGGTGATTCCTGCTGAACGGATGAAAAAGAGAAAAGAGCACCGTGTGCCTTTGACTCCTCAGATGATTTTGATATTGGAAACGATGAAACCTATTAGTGGACATCGGGAGTTCATCTTCCCTTCTGATAAAGACCCCAAAAAACCATGTCATAGCCAAACAGCTAATGCAGCATTAAAGCGTATGGGATTTGCTGGGCGCCTTGTTTCTCACGGTCTACGCTCTATCGCTAGCACAACGCTTAATGAGCAAGGGTTTGATTATGATGTTATTGAGGCTTGCCTTGCTCATGTTGATAAAAACCAAATACGCGGTGCATACAACCGTACGGACTATCTAGAACGTAGACGTAAAGTAATGTGCTGGTGGAGTGAGCATATTGAACAAAGTAGCCAAGGAAGTTATAGCGTCACTGGCACGGCTAATATCAAGCTTGCAGGGTAGATTCTTTTAACCTCACGACCACTTATCAGGCTTTGTCGGAGGGTTAAGGTTGAGGCTAAAACTGACACTTGTTAGCTTAGAGCGTTACCTGTCAATTTTTACGGTAAGGGGGCGCTGAGTTCGTCTTGCGCTGCGTTCTCTAGTTGTTTGTTCTTATCAGTTAATTCTAAAAGTTGATCTTTCAATTCTTCGATCTCATTTTCAAGTGAGCTAA
>NZ_JADDYK010000023.1:0-2805 GCF_015163615.1 Vibrio sp. OPT18 | reverse complement strand
TCTTTTGCGCTTTTTCTTTGATGGTTGCTAGTGCTTTTTTTTGCTTATCTTTGTGCTCTTTTTCCTGTTTCTTTTTCTGAGTTTCTAGCTCTTGTGTAAGTAGCTTAGCTTGCTCCTTTACCACATCGTCAGAAAAGATGGTAGAAAGGAAGTCAACGTTAACGTGGCCAAAATGTTCGCCTTTCTTTAACTGCCTTTTGAGTTCTCTCTGGACTCTTTCAATACCCTCAGCATTCACTAGTAAATCTTCTATTACTTGGCTAAAACTAGATTTTTTTTGTCTTGCCAGTTTCTCCAGTTCTTTTCGTGCAGCGAGAGAGATAGAGTACGCCCCTTCAGAAACTTTTTTGGACGTACGGTTTTTTTCTCTTTTCTCCCACCGCTTCCATGCAGCCTTCATGTTCCGAAGAGCTTCGCGTGTATCCGCATTCTCTGGAAGCTCATAGGCTGCTTTTATAAACTCCCCTACTGGGTCTATGAACCCTTCGATGTCTGCCTTATTACTCCCCCAATTCTTTGCTTTTAGGTAAGTACAGATCCAACTTGCCTGCTCTGGATTTTTTGGGTCTATCCAATCCAGTCTTTTGATCATTTTGCTATTGGTCATGTGAATACCTAGTTTAGTTATTGAATGGAATACTATTCAGTCATAAGTCGAATTTTTACGTAATTGGTCTTTCAAAAGTGGCCTAATGTGTTCAAGTTCTGGTTCTTCAAACAGAAACGTCGACGGTTATTCTTAGATATAGTCCACCAGCCATAGTCCTAGTAATCCATCCCTCACTGCGATCCAGTTTAACCGTTTTTCCATCTCAAGATTTCACTTCGGCTCTAACACTATGTACCGACGTTTACTCTGTATCTGAAACAAAGTAATCCTCTTAAGGACTAAATTCAAACTGAATCATAAACAAACATTCGAACATATTTGATTACACGGGTTTGAACTTATCAATAAACATGAAATAAAACACGTTACAATTTGTTATATATACCCTATATTATATCCTCAATCACCTGTGTTGATAGTGGTTAAGGCGCATGAAATCAGAAGAAATTTATTTATTATTATGTCTTATCAAAAAGCATGGATTTGATAGTGAATTTAGAAAGAAAATAGTTGAGATTTCAGAAGAGTTTGGTGTGAGTACCAACACGGTGTCATCTCTGTTTTCAGTCTTGAAAACGAGCCAATGCATCAAGATTAGAGAGCTGTACGCACTAAAAGGACGTGGTAAAAACTGCTACGAGTTGACCGATAAAGTACTACTCAGTCATGATGATTTCGGGATACTACCAAAGGTTATGGCAACCCAAAATCCAGCGATAATGCGACTATTGGGTAACGAACTCTCAAACCTGCTTGAGAAAACTCAGTCACAGATAAATGACAGTGACGGCATCAAAAAACGCCAACCGTTCCGGGCATCTAATCGTTTATTTCTGACTTTGCTACTGCTGCATAGCAATGAGCTAGGAGTCATCGAAGAGATAAGCTCCACGCAGATCCGTAAGATGATGGGTAACATCAGTGCGGAGCGTTTTAAATCTCAATTGAACACTCTCAAAAAACTAGGCTTAGTGAAGCGTCATATTGCAGGCATGACCGGGAAAGAATTGTTTGGGCGTACGAAAGGAAGTTATTACTTAGACATTGAACACCCTTTTCTTAAAGACAGCTTTGAGAACGTAAGCTCGCTTCTTTTGGATTTCAACGATGTTACCTATGACTATAACGAAAGCACTGAGGTGACATGTTTAATCCATGCCTGCAAAGATACACGGGACATTGATGGTAAGAAAGCTCATCTAGGCAAGCTCAAGTTTTATCCGTGGTCTGATGTTATGGGCAAAGTCATGGAGGACTTTCCTATCCAGCCTGTGATTCATTTTTTCCGCAACCCAAGATTTCATGACCATTTACACCAGTGGGTTTGTCAGGTGGCTTCTGAGCTCATGCTGCACCCTTTCAATCGTATTGGTGACCTCCAAGTCAATCAATGCAGTGATAGACTTATTCAGTTGCTCTCCCTCTCGAAATCAGTTCCTCTTACCAAGCAGCAGCAAGTCATAGATGCACTGCCTTCAGTCCAACAGATAAAGCAATATTTGCATGATTTCTCCTTTTTAGGCGATGTGCTGGGTATGGGAGCTAAAGCGCAAGATAATTCTCTTATATACTGGCAACACGTCGTTTTAACCCGCTTAATTTTAACGCTAGGGCTAAACATGGCTTCACGCTATAAAAAGCTATTTGAGCTAAGTGGTCTAGGAGAGCAGCGCATCAATCAATGTGTTGTCATTCCTGTCGCAGTTTTTGAAGAGTTCTGTTTTCAGTACATACTCCAGTTCACACTTGAAGGTGGAAACCAGAAGAACACCAAACTACTGGTAGATAAAGATGAAGAAGTCACTCTGCTCATTGCAGAGAGACCTCAAGACGTTGAACCGAAGATGGAAATCAAGGATATAAAGAAAATTTTTGTCCCTAAGCCTGAACCTCAACAGAGTTAAATAAAAAAATACTCATCTCACCCCTATTGTATAAAGAGTGCCTGTAACAGCACGATGCTCTTACCTAGCAGGCATGACTGAAGAGATTCAGTTGTGTCTGCTGGATTAAGTGAGTAGAGAAGACTGGGGAGGATTTATAATGCTTAGAGGAGCATGACTATGCGACAACATTATAAATCTTTTTCTTTTCTTCTTTTTCTAAAGAACTACTCAACCAAGAAGAGTCCTCAAGACTCTGATACTAACCAATGTCAGTAACAATCATTTCAATACCATTCTGTCTAGACAGTA
>NZ_JADDYK010000119.1:0-1153 GCF_015163615.1 Vibrio sp. OPT18 | reverse complement strand
AAAGAGAAAGCACTTGCCGAAACAGCTGCTCTACTGGTTTTGCGGGAAAAGTTCAATGCCCTCTGGGAAACCAGCGAGGAAGACTGATTCCTATCTCAGAGCGGCTAAAAATAATCACACTTGTTGATGACGCTGTACGTAAAGGGGCAACAAAGACAAAGGCTTGCTCCACCGTTGGGTTATCAATACGAACGTTTCAGCGTTGGACAGAGAACTCTGCTGAAGTCACAAGTGATATGCGTCAGCATCCTCGGCAGCACGAGCCTCATAATAAGCTATCAGAAGCCGAAAGGCAGCAGATATTAGATATCTGCAATACACCAGAGTATGCCGATTTACCGCCGAATCTCATCGTTCCAATGTTGGCTGATGAAGGCATTTATATTGCCTCAGCGTCCACATTTTATCGTGTATTAAAAGCAAACAACCAGCTAGGTAAGCGAACTCGTAACAAAGCTGGAACAAGCCCTTCTCGACCAAAGGTTCAAAAAGCCTGCAAACCAAATCAGGTATGGAGCTGGGGTATCAGTTATCTGCCATCGAAAATACGAGGGAAGCACTATTACCTTTATTTGATAATGGATATCTTCAGTAGAAAAGTAGTAGGTGCAGAAGTGTATGATCAGGAGCTAGGCGAATACGCAGCGGAGTTACTCCAAAGAACAGCATGGCGGGAAAAGTGTGTGCAAGGCAACATTACTTTGCACTCTGACAACGGTGCTCCTATGAGAAGTTACACCATGCTTGCAAAGATGCATGACCTTGGGGTCATAAGCTCTTACTCTAGGCCAAGAGTAAGCAATGACAACCCATACTCTGAGTCGTTATTCAAAACAATAAAGTATTGTCCTTCATGGCCAATGGATGGGTTTTCTTCTATAGAAGACGCTCGGTGTTGGGTTGGTAATTTTGTTGATTGGTATAACAATGAGCATAAACACAGTGGCATAAAGTATGTAAAACCTCAGCAGAGGCATTGCGGCGATGATAATGAAATTCTCCGACAGCGTATGCAAGTCTACCGCCGTGCTCAATTGACTCACCCAAGCAGATGGAGTCGGCAGACGAGAGACTGGAGTTATATCGATAAGGTGTACTTGAACCCTGAAAAGTGTGCAGCGTAATCATTAAGGTTACTAAATTGTAAAAAAAA
>NZ_JADDYK010000118.1:0-1055 GCF_015163615.1 Vibrio sp. OPT18 | reverse complement strand
GGTGTTGCTAAAGATTTCGCATCTATCGATAACGCTCCAGAAGAGCGTGAGCGCGGTATCACAATCGCAACTTCTCACGTTGAGTACGACACTCCAGCACGTCACTACGCACACGTAGACTGTCCAGGACACGCGGATTATGTTAAAAACATGATCACTGGTGCTGCACAAATGGACGGCGGTATCCTAGTTGTTGCTGCGACTGACGGCCCTATGCCTCAAACTCGTGAGCACATCCTACTTGGTCGTCAAGTTGGTATCCCTTACATCATCGTATTCATGAACAAATGTGACATGGTAGATGACGAAGAGCTACTTGAGCTAGTTGAGATGGAAGTTCGTGAACTTCTTTCTGAATACGACTTCCCAGGTGATGACCTACCAGTTATCCAAGGTTCTGCACTTGGCGCACTAAACGGCGAGAAGCAGTGGGAAGATAAGATCGTTGAGCTTGCAGAAGCACTAGATTCTTACATTCCTGAGCCAGAGCGTGCAGTTGACCAACCGTTCCTACTACCAATTGAAGATGTATTCTCAATCCAAGGTCGTGGTACTGTTGTAACTGGTCGTATCGAGCGCGGTATCCTACGTGTAGGTGACGAAGTAGAAATCGTTGGTATCAAAGAGACTACTCTTACTACTTGTACTGGTGTTGAAATGTTCCGTAAACTGCTTGACGAAGGTCGTGCAGGTGAGAACGTTGGTGCACTTCTACGTGGTACTAAGCGTGATGACGTTGAACGTGGTCAAGTACTTTCTGCGAAAGGTTCTATCAACCCACACACTAAGTTTGAGTCTGAAGTATACGTACTTTCTAAAGACGAAGGCGGCCGTCACACTCCTTTCTTCAAAGGTTACCGTCCACAGTTCTACTTCCGTACAACTGACGTAACAGGCGATATCACTCTACCAGAAGGCGTAGAAATGGTAATGCCAGGTGACAACGTTCAAATGACTGTTGAGCTAATCGCTCCAATCGCAATGGACGAAGGTCTACGTTTCGCAATCCGCGAAGGTGGCCGTACAGTTGGTGCTGGTGTTGTAGCTAAAATCTT
>NZ_JADDYK010000022.1:0-6894 GCF_015163615.1 Vibrio sp. OPT18 | reverse complement strand
AGGCATTGAGCTAACCTGTACTAATTGCCCGTGAGGCTTAACCATACAACACCCAAGGGGTTTTGTGGACTCAAAGACAGACCTTGAATGAGTTTGAAGAGATAGACTTTTAAATACAGTTTTCCGAATTTTAAAATTTGCTTGGCGACCATAGCATTGTGGACCCACCTGATTCCATGCCGAACTCAGAAGTGAAACACAATAGCGCCGATGGTAGTGTGGGGCTTCCCCATGTGAGAGTAGGACATCGCCAGGCTCCAAATTTATTTTCACTTTTTTGAAAAGTGAAGACAAAAAGTTTGAACACTTGTCAGCGACGACAAGTATTCCACTGCGGAGTGGTAGTTCAGTTGGTTAGAATACCGGCCTGTCACGCCGGGGGTCGCGGGTTCGAGTCCCGTCCACTCCGCCACTTATTAGAGAAGCCCTGCTAGAAATAGCAGGGCTTTTTTACATTTGAAGAAAAGTGTTTTGCTTATAGGTTATATGGGCGCTGTAAAGACACTGAACCCCTGCACTTCACGCTATTCCATTAGAAAGCCTAGTCTGACGACTAGGCTTTCGTCGTTTCCGGCGTATGTGTTTTGGATTTTAGTAGCAGATCCTTATCGCTAGCTATCAAGTACTTCTCTATATATCGGGAGGTGCTGCTTGGGAATATAGGTGGTCACTTCTAACTCAGGTAGTTAAGCTAAATAGAGCAGAGCACTAATCTGATTGTTTTACTAAGTGAAATTCCCTATCGCGTACGTACTTCGCCGTAAGGAGTGACGAGCGTTATTGCTTGAATACGTAAAGGGTAATTGCCGATTATGTTCGTATTGGTACTCGTTTAGCTGCTCTCTGTACCTGAACCACGTATCTGAAACTTTTAGACTGACTAAGGTAAAAGGATGTTTAACATTTCAAGCTATCACACTCACTATGAATAAATAGAGATGTTGACTCGAAATAACCATCAAGCAAACCTATCTCGCTATCTCGCTATCTCGCTATCTCGCTATCTCGCTATCTCGCTATCTCGCTATCTCGTAGATACAAAAACGCCTAGCGTTTGCTAGGCGTTGATAAATAGTGTTTTGATACACCGCTACAGTATTTGTTTGAGCACTCTGTCGGCTTTTACACGAGTGATTTTACGAATCAACTTCTGAACTTCCATCGGGTAGCTCTCTACCTTGTCTAACTGCTTATAAGTACAAATAAGCTGAGTGTGTTGAAGGATATTATCCACTTCAGCTTGGAACTTATCAGTTAGGTGATGGTAGTTATCTTGGATAAAGATACCGTTCTCTAGATCCAGCTTCCAGGCGCGAGGGTTTAGGTTATTACCTGTTAATAGCATGTAGCGCTTATCTACCCATATGCCCTTTAGGTGGAAGCTATTGGAATCGTGTTGCCAAAGTCGAATTGATAGATTACGGCTAGCAATATGAGCTTCATTCGCTTTAGCGAAACGACGTAAGTTCAGTTCGTAAAGGTATGGCAGACCACCAATCGTTTTAAACTCTTCTTCTGGCGAGATAAAGAAATCATTCGCTGTCTTGTCACCAACAACAATGCTGACCTTTACGCCACGCTTAAGCGCTTTCTTCACTTCTTTAGCTAGGCTAGGTGGGAAGTTGAAGTAAGGTGTGCAGATAAAGATCTCATCTTTAGCTTGAGCGACGAGTTGGTTGATTCCTTGATTCAGACGGTTACGTCTCTTACCGATACCAACCAATGGTGTTACAGCTACTTGGTCTGCTGAAACCTCTTGCCCTTCGAATTGATACTGAGATCTTGCTAATGATGCACGAAACTGACGAATCGCTGGTTTCAGTTCTTTGGTCGCAGGCTTGTTCTTATCAGCTAGGTCATAAACAGCGCTGTCCGCAACCATCTGTTCGTGTACGTAGGCAAACATTGAGTCAGCAAGAGCCGCGTTGTTTAAAACGTGGTAACGATCAAAGCGATAGCGGTCATGGTAATTCAGGTAGATATTGTTAAGGCTTGCACCGCTGTATATTACGCTGTCATCGACGATAAAGCCTTTTAAGTGCAATACGCCAAAGACTTCTTTGCCACGAACGGGAATGCCGTAGACAGGCACAGAATGCTGATATTTTTCTGCAAACTCTTTATACATGGCTGCATTGCCTTCAGAAGACTCTGCACCAATCAATCCGCGCTGCGCTCGGTGCCAATCGACACAAACGCTCACGTCTAATTCTGGATTCTTTTGCTTTGCTTCATATAAGGCAGTTAGGATCTCACGGCCAGCTTCATCATCTTCAAGGTACAAAGCGACTAAACTAATACGAGTCGTTGCGCGAGATATCTCATCAAGTAGGCGAGTTCGAAACTCTTTCGCTGATAGTAGTACTTCAAACTTGTCAGGATTCTGCGCTATGGTTGGCAACTGTATGAATGGATTCCTACTGGCAATCATATTGACTGTTTTACCTTAAAAATATGCAAAATTGAGAACCTTTAATTTTACCAAAGGGATAGTACCAAATACTAGATAATCGAGGCATTCTCTAACAATTTTGCTGATAATGCATAGGAATGAGATCTTTTCCGCTATTCGAATAGCGCTCGTATAAAACTCTTAAACCATTTGGTAGATCTTTGGGGTCTACTTGTACGAATTTGTGTCGCGCGTAAAAATTGGTGAGATGAGCGTACGAAAAGCAGTAATCGTCTTCCGTAAGCGTATGTTGCGCACAATAATCCATAAGCTGGGAGCCTAATTGCTGACCACGATGTTGTTTTGATATCGCCATACCAGTAAGTAAGCGATTATTTTCTATTGTACGAAAACGGACGACACCGCACAGCTCGTTATCCAGTAATAACGAGTAGATCAGTTCACTCTTATTCGCTTTTCCCGTTGGGTAGTGTTCTTTATAGAAACGTTTAACTAGGGGAACCTTTACTGGGTCTAATTGAGTAATGATGACATTGTTCATTCAGTCACTGCGCCATTGGTTTATCTGCTGTAGAATGACCGCAGTGTAAGTTAATTGAATATCGCCATGCAATTCCATCTCAATGCTAGTTTAAAAAATGTTCATACTTTTTCCATCGATCAGACGTGTGATGCGTTGGTTGAAGTCACCACTACCGAAGAACTGATTTCGCTTTACAAAGACCCTAAATGGTCAGCTTTGCCTAAGTTGATACTGGGTAAGGGCAGTAATATGCTTTTTACGGAGCACTTCGCTGGCCTGGTCATTGTGAATAAATTAGCCGGGATTGAGCTGGCCGAGACGGACAGTCATTACCTACTGCATGTAAGTGGTGGCGAGGATTGGCCAAGCTTGGTTGAGTGGAGTGTGGATAAGGGGTTGGGTGGTCTAGAGAATCTAGCAATGATACCCGGCTGTTCAGGCTCTGCTCCGATTCAGAATGTTGGTGCGTATGGTGTTGAGCTACAAGACGTATGCGAGTATGTCGATATCCTGTGTCTGGATACTTATACAGTTAAGCGATTAAGCAAAGAAGAGTGTCTCTTTGGTTACCGAGATTCTATTTTCAAACACGCTCTCTACGATAAAGCGATTGTTGTTGCGATTGGTTTAACGTTGCCGAAAGAGTGGGAGCCATGCAATCACTATGGCCCGTTAAAAAGCCTAGCAGCCGATACGCTTTCTCCTCGCACTATATTTGATGAAGTGTGTGCTATCCGTTCAAGTAAGCTGCCAGACCCTAGAGTACAAGGGAATGCGGGCAGCTTCTTCAAAAACCCTGTGATCACCAAAGACCATTTTGATCGCCTGTTAGCTCTATACCCAAACATTGTCGGCTATGAGAGTAATGACATGATCAAAGTCGCTGCGGGCTGGTTGATTGATCAATGCCAGTTCAAGGGCGTGACAGAAGGTGGTGCTCAGGTTCACCCCAACCAAGCATTGGTTATCATCAATTTTGATGAGGCTTCAGCTGTGGATGTCCTTAAGCTTGCAGAGCGAGTACGCCAGTCCGTTTTGAATAAATTCGATATTCGATTGGAACATGAAGTGCGCTTTATGGGACGAGACTGCGAGACAAACCTGGACAAGGCTTTGGAGTCATTGGCATGAGAGAACACAGTACCAAGCTTGCACTATTGAGATGCCTTGCTGACGGTGAGTTTCATTCAGGTGAAGACCTAGGTGAAATGATTGGTGTGTCACGAGCGGCTATCAGTAAGCACATTAAGGGTATTCAAGAGTGGGGTTTAGATATCTATCGAGTACAAGGCAAGGGTTACAAGCTAGCCAGTCGTTTAGATATGCTTGACCAAGAAAAATTGTCTGCAGTTAGTCGCGATGCTTCTCTTGAATTGATTCCCATTATAGGTTCTACAAACCAACACCTATTAGAGCGTACTAACACCCTCGAATCGGGTTCTGTCTGTATTGCGGAATATCAAGCAGCGGGCCGTGGGCGTCGTGGACGAGAGTGGGTGTCGCCATTCGGTGCAAACCTCTATCTTTCAATGTATTGGAGACTCGACGCTGGGATGGCTGCCGCAATGGGCTTAAGCCTTGTGGTTGGCGTGGCTGTTGTTGAAGCTTTGGAAGAAATGGGCGTAGAAGGTGTAAAGCTCAAATGGCCGAACGACCTCTACCATAATGATAAGAAGCTTGCAGGTATCTTGGTCGAGCTGTCAGGGCAGTCTGGTGGCGCTGCGCATATTGTGATTGGTTTAGGGCTAAACCTATCCATGGATCCAACAACATCAGGTATTGGCCAACCATGGACTTCCCTTAAAGAAGTGTGTGATGGGAAGGTGCCAGACCGTAACCAGTTAGCGCAGGCTTTGATCAATGCTTGGGATAAATCTCTTGCCGATTATGAGTTGAAAGGAATGTCCAATTTTGTAGAGCGTTGGAACCGCTTGGATAATTTCTTAGGTCGCAATGTTAGATTGATCATTGGACCTAGAGAAATTGAAGGTGTTGTTCAAGGCATCGATGAACAAGGTGCTGTATTGCTCAAAACTGAGAATGGTGTCGAGAGCTATATTGGTGGCGAGATATCGCTAAGAAAACGCGACTAAGGCGTTACTATTTTCTTAGTAACACTTCTTCAACCATATGATCTGCGCCTTTACGTAGAATCAGATGAGCCCTTTCTCTTGTCGGAAGGATATTTTGTTCAAGGTTCAAGCCATTAATTGAACTCCAGATACCTTCCGCTTTATCCAATGCGGCTTGGTTCGATAATTTAGTGTAATGACTAAAGTAAGAGCCAGGCTTAGTAAACGCACCATCGCGGAATTTCATAAAGCGATTGACGTACCACTCTTTGATTTGTTGGCTATCGGCGTCAACATAGAGTGAGAAATCAAGGAAGTCTGAAATAAACACGCGATGTGGCTCGTGTGGATAATTCATTCCGGTTTGCAAGACATTAAGCCCTTCAATAATAAGCACATCTGGTAGGTCGACGCACTTAACGTCATCGGTAATGTTGTACGTAAGGTGCGAGTAAACAGGGGCCGTGACATTTCTCTTGCAAGCTTTTACATCCGAAACAAAGTTCACTAAACGTTTTATATCGTAAGACTCCGGAAAGCCCTTTTTGCTCATCAACCCTTTCTCTTCTAACACCTCGTTTGGATATAAAAAGCCATCGGTTGTCACTAGTTCAACTTTTGGGTGATTTTCCCAGCGAGAGAGTAGGGCTTTAAGCAGACGCGCAGTGGTACTTTTGCCAACAGCTACGCTACCCGCAATGCCGATGATAAAAGGTGGCGCTTTCTCTTTCTTATCTAGAAATTGGTGGAGTACCGAGTTTCTATTCTGTCTGGCTGCCACATAGAGGTTCAATAGACGAGATAGCGGTAGATAGATCTCTACTGCCTCTTCCATTGTGAGCTTTTCATTGATGCCTTGAAGCTCTTTTAAGTCGCTCTCAGAAAGTGTCATCGGAACTAAATTCCTTAGCTCAGACCAACGTTCGCGGTCAAATGACATAAATGGGCTCATACAAAACTCTATAGTGGATAACAAAACAAGTGCATGGAAAATACATCAAGCGATAGATAAATAAAATATCTTCCTGTACTAGATGCGGGTTAAAGACGTAAACCTTGAGCTAAATAGCCGTATGTAGGAGTTTGGTCAGAGAATTTTGCACTTTTTTTCAATTTACTATTGCAAGGTGGAAAATCATTCAATAAAATGCGCCCCACTTGTGCCGACTTAGCTCAGTAGGTAGAGCAACTGACTTGTAATCAGTAGGTCACCAGTTCGATTCCGGTAGTCGGCACCACTTTCTCCCTTCCTTTAAAGCAAGCGAGAGAAAGCTCAAAATTTGGAGAGGTTCCCGAGTGGCCAAAGGGAGCAGACTGTAAATCTGTTGGCACTGCCTTCGATGGTTCGAATCCGTCCCTCTCCACCATATTCTAAAGGTTAAATAGCTCAAACAGAGTTACGTGTTGCGTGCATCGTATAATGGCTATTACCTCAGCCTTCCAAGCTGATGATGCGGGTTCGATTCCCGCTGCACGCTCCAACTCATTTTGTGTGCTGATATAGCTCAGTCGGTAGAGCGCACCCTTGGTAAGGGTGAGGTCCCCAGTTCGACTCTGGGTATTAGCACCAGTCTAAAGCTTCTTCTCCTTTAATAAAGAAAACCATTTTTTTTGGTTGCGTGGTCTTATTTTAAGCCACCTAATCCGTACCTAGAGGGACACCCCATGTCTAAAGAAAAATTTGAACGTACGAAACCGCACGTAAACGTTGGTACTATCGGCCACGTTGACCACGGTAAAACAACTCTAACTGCTGCTATCTGTACTACACTTGCAAAAGTGTACGGTGGTGTTGCTAAAGATTTCGCATCTATCGATAACGCTCCAGAAGAGCGTGAGCGCGGTATCACAATCGCAACTTCTCACGTTGAGTACGACACTCCAGC
>NZ_JADDYK010000117.1:0-211 GCF_015163615.1 Vibrio sp. OPT18 | reverse complement strand
ACGCCCAGTAATTCCGATTAACGCTCGCACCCTCCGTATTACCGCGGCTGCTGGCACGGAGTTAGCCGGTGCTTCTTCTGTTGCTAACGTCAAGAGATAGCGCTATTAACACTACCCCCTTCCTCACAACTGAAAGTACTTTACAACCCGAAGGCCTTCTTCATACACGCGGCATGGCTGCATCAGGCTTTCGCCCATTGTGCAATATTCC
>NZ_JADDYK010000116.1:125473-171219 GCF_015163615.1 Vibrio sp. OPT18 | reverse complement strand
TCTCGTTTAAATTCGTCTGTATATTGTCTTTGTGATTTTACTTTCATGACACTCAATGCTCTGTATTAAGTGTCTACTTTTATGGGGTCACATCAGATACGAGTAAACGAAGAGCCAAGAGCAGGTCAAGAGCAGGTTAAACCGTAACGGGATGCTTTTAGCTCCTCCCCTTTATCACAGGTGCAGCTTGGCAGAAAATACCAACATAAGGGGAGGCTGGGAGGGGTTGGTAACACATAGTTTAACATCCCCCTCTAACTCCCCCTTTGATGAACATCACCGCTCACAAACGAACGGCATTCAAGGGGGAGAACCAAAAGATAGGCTTTCGTAGGCTCAATTTCTCTCACCTACTTTAAAGCTCTTCAAGACCCGTTCACCCGAATCTCGTTGCTGATTTTTAGATCTTTGTACCCGTTACTCGATAACCCGAAACCGCTCTTTCCCTGCTCTTCGTATCTCGCTACTCGTTACCCGTATCTATATTTTCTCGCTCTTCGCTACTCGATGACCCGCATCTCGACACTGCTCTTCCCGCTCTACTTCACGCTACTTGGTCTTTGGAACCAAGGCGAGCGAGCGTCGGTTTGGTCGAACAAGTTGTATTGCTTATTCAGCACTTGACCACCATCTCGAGTCAGCGGTTGCCATGTGAATTGTGAACGGCTTGAGCTCGGCTTAACCGTGATTAGATCGAATGGAATCGATACGTAAAAGCCTTTGGTGTAACTGCCTTCACCGTATTCTTCAGTGGTCATGTCGGTTAAGCTAACAAACGCACCGGCGATAACACCGCTCTTGAACTGTTTCGAGAAATCGATACGAGTACCAATATCTCCCGCTAAGAATTTACCCACACCGACTTTAAATAAAGTGTCACTTAAGAAATCCCACTGCGGCATGTAGTAGCCGGTAACAAATCCGGTGGTGCCTTTATCAATCACCTTGTAGTAAGCCTGATCTTTTTCATGGTATTGCAGCTCTTCATCAAACGTACCAAACCAGCTCTCTGGGTCACGCTGGCTGATGACTGTCGCGTCGGCACCAATTGCCCAGTTGCTGTTATATGGGCGGTAAAGCACTTCACCACCTACACCTGCAAACATGCTCTCTAGGTAACCACCGTAAGCTTGGGTGTAGATACCGCTGCCATAGTCTTCAAACCACGTCAGCTGCAAGCGGTCTAAACGAACAGGCTCGTCAACGTAAGAACGGAAAAGCGTTCGCACTCGTGGCGTTTGCGCTGTGCCATCTTGTGGGATTTCATAATTAAACTTGTCGTAATTGTCGATCAAGTTGATATACAAAGAACCAGACAGCTCAATGTTGTTGGTCGCCCAAAAAGACGCATTGGTGTATAAGCCTAGAGCATATAGGTAAAAATTTTCCGCTGAGCCAAAAGATTGCGCCAAGTTAGGCGCGACAGACACATCGAAACGTTCTCTGCCGTCATGATAAGCGATCGACGATTTCGATTCGACCTCACTTGGCTGTGCAGCGTCTTGAATATCCGAGTCCAAATACTGGTATGTAGCGGCTTGTTTAAATTGATTGGCATCAATAGCGGTTTGATTTAACTCGCCAGCATTACTGGTTTCAACGATCTTATAGGTGTCAATATAGTCAGGGGCATGGTTAGCAATAACCGTTGCCCCACGTTTCTGCGCGACCTCTCGATTGCGGTATTTGACCTGCTCACCTTTCACAATCAGCGTATTGTCGTCGACTAAGATCTGCGCTTGCTCATAACCCGCGACGGTCTCAAGTTCCTGGGTCAACTTGGCCAGTTCAACCTCATCCATGCTGCTTGCTTCGCTTGGTCGCAAAGTCGCCGCTTCGGTATCTCGCCACACGGAGGTTATTTGATTAAAGTTGGTGGTTAAGTCAAAGCCCATGGTTAGAGTGTCACCACGTTCATAACTGACTTTTGCCGTTGCCCAATCAGTAAAACGGTATACTGCCCCCACGTTCCAAGGGGTATGTTGCGTCATAACCGCAGCACCATTCGTTACAGGATAATCTTGTGAATAGTCATTGCTGTCGTATTCAAGCTTAAGCGTTAATGGCTTATAAGGCGTTTGATATTCTAAACCACCATAGATTGCCGCATCGCCCTTAAACCAACGCTCAAAATCAACGCTGCCACCGTTGCCTTTAGTATCTGATGGACGTTCGCAATACTTGTCGCTTGCTTTACAGAATGGATTGGTGACGTTACCACTGGTGCCCATGTAGCCCCAGCCCATACCTAACGTGACATCAAGTGGGCCAAATTGCTTGCTCGCCGCGACAAATTCGCCATCAAATAATCCTGTACCGCCAAAGTCACGCACTCCGACAGACAACTCGGGTAAATAGTAGCCTTCTTCGATTAAGCGAACTTTAAAATCGATGCCTTTGTCAGCGTGCGTGTTACAACCACTAAAATTATTAGCAGAGCAATTAGGGTCCCCAGCATTATCCCCGCTATAAAGTACATCTTGTGTTTGTGTGTAACGAATCGTGGTTTCTAACCAAGGCATCAATTGCAGGCTAACGTTATAAAAATAATATTCGTTATTGAACGATGCACTTAGGTTGAATTCACCCTCTGGAGCCATACGCGCGGTAGGCATTTGCATTAAGCCCACACCCCCAAAATCCGATTGAGAGTGTTTTAGCGTTGGCGTACTAAAGCCAGAAACCTCGACTTGAGAAGGTAGCTCTTGCGTGGTGGCAGAAAGGTATTGCGCATTAACAGCAAAACTGCTGACAGCCAGTAAGGTACCCGTAATCGAACTTGCGAGCAGGGTTAATGGAAATGATTGAGTAGCCGACATTACAGATTAACCTTATGACGTAGAAGTTCGACAATGTCTTGATTCAAAGTGGAAAACTCAGAAGGGAGCGAATCAAAGGCGATAAAAATAATAGCACCAGGAGCAAAATAAGCAGGCTTACTGTTCCAGTAGGCATAACTGATTTCACTCACCTGCCCATCGGGTTGGATGACAAATGCCGTGCTGTTATCAGCACTATCTAGCAACTGCCCTTTTGGCAACCGCGTTAAATAGTTATCTAACTGAGCGTGTTCAACCAAAGGCAGCGTGTGAGCTTGCTTTACTGCCCCGACTACATTCACAGAGGTTGGGCGAGCGGTTAGATATAACTCAAAGTGCTGTTGTTCCGTTGATTTAGCGCTAACCCCTTGCGAAGCTGGTTTTTTTGATCCAGCAGTTGGCTTTTTTGAAACCAATAGGGGATTCTTGTCTGCCTGAGACATCACTGCATTTTGGTCTAACTCAACAAAGTAGCGTGCTTGATAATCAAAAGATTCGAGCTGCTTAATCACAGATGTTGCTTGTGGCTCTTGTGAAGAAAAATGCTTGAGCTTATCCAACACCTGTTGTTTTACCTTGTCTACCTGCGGTTGAGCATTGCGATCAAATAACTGTGCAGACAGCGGGAAGTACCCTAACGCGCCATTCGCATTGGCGTCCGTTAATACTTGTTCTAAGCGCGTAGGTTGCGAATATTGCAGCGAGATACCTTGTACCGGTAACTCGACCGTAAGCACTGGAACTTGGCTTTGAGCCATGACAAGCGGTGGCACTAGAACGCTACAAACCGTAAGTACTGCTGTGTACCCTAGTTTTTTTAAATAATTCATTTTATTCACTCACCACTTTATTCTTTAATTTGATCGGGCTTTGACTTATTCGTTTGATAAGGCTTTAGCAAGGTCAGCTCTAAACGGGTCATCTCAGGACCAAGGTATTGAACCGTTTTGACGACTTGTCCCTTTTTGTTTACCCAATACAGATTCTCAATATCTTGCCCTAGGGCTGGGTAACGGATCTGCTCTACAAACTTGCGCGTTGCAATGTTCGCAATCGGGGTTTGTACGGTTTCTTCATTAAGGTATGTTCGAACGATGTTTGCACTGTAGCCAAATCGGTAATCGGGTTGCCAATCGTAGGCAGCTTGCCACTCTTGAGCCTTGGGCGTTGCCGACAAATCAAAACTCGGTACTAATGCATTGGCCGGTTTAACGGTTAAACCAGATAGATTTTCATAAGGCAATAATAAGGTTTGAACCACTCGTCCATTTTCCGTCACGATCATGGCTTTGTCTGATGACATCCATTTGAGTTGCTCAGCCCCGGTTACAGGGTTTTGACCAACAAAAGCCAACACCATGAAAATCTTACCTTGGTCGTTAATTTCGGCATAGATACTGGCGTAAGGCAGATCTTGAATATATTCGGCCGTGGTACTGACGTCGGCATCACCAAAGAGAGCTTCATTGAATGTGGAATTAAGATCTTGGAACTGTTGTGAGCAGCCAGTAACTAGCAGCCCTAAAAATACGATAAGCGGTTTGATCATGATTATTTTGCTTCCTAGCGAGGCGATTTAGGACACACTGATATAAAAAAACCATTTTATGCTTTCACATAAAATGGTTTTATACAGGCTACAACTATAAATTAGTTAGTTGTAGTTGTAGTTGTAGCGCCGCCGTCGTTAGAAGCAACAGCAACTGCTGCGCCTACTGCGACTGCTGCAGTTGTTACTGCTACTGTTGTTGCTGTACCCGCTGCTGCTGTTGATGCGCCAGCACCTGCTGCTGCACCTTCTGCTGCTGCAAAAACACCGCCAGAGAAGCTAACAGCTAGTGCTGCTGCTAAAGCCATTTTTTTCATAATGATTCCCATTAATATAAACGTTTATATGCTGAGGTTAAGAATGTCCTCAACTGATTGTTCAGCTTAAACAATCAATTGATAATATTAGTGAATAAATGTGTTCAAGTAAATGCATAATTTGTAGACAGAAATCATTTTACATCTCACCTGTCATCACAACCCTATGCTTCCTCTGTATTCTCCTACTCTTTCTAGCTATACTCCTACCCTATAATTTTTCGCCCAATAACGAATAAGAGTTCAAGATATGCAAGAGTTAGTGCCATTTGTTCAAGAGAATATGATTTTAGCCATCGTATGGATCGGCTTGGTTGTTGCCATCATTGCGAACGTTATCAAGACATCAAACGCAGCCTACAAAGAGATCACGGCAGCGCAAACCACACACATGATTAACCGTGAAAACGGCATTGTGGTTGATATTCGTACTAAGGATGAGTTCAAAAAGGGCCATATTACGGACGCAGTTCACATTTTGCCGTCAGACATCAAAGCAAATAGCTTTGGTAGCCTTGAAAGCCACAAAGCAGACCCAATCATCGTAGTATGCAAGACAGGTCAAACCGCTCAAGAAAGCGCTAACCTACTGGTTAAAGCAGGTTTCGAAAACGTAAGCGTACTGAAAAGCGGCTTAGTGGCTTGGAGCGAAGCTAACCTTCCTTTAGTTAAAGGCAAGAAGTAGTTAAAGGTAAGAAATAGGTTAAAGGCAAGAAGCGGCTGACCGATAAACTAACTTTCAGGCTCTGTTCAATAAATACAATGAACAGAGTCTAATTTAAAATTTTTAAGGACAAGAAAATGGCTGAAGCAGCACAACAAGACGCACAACAAAACTTCGCAATCCAACGTATCTTCCTAAAAGACGTATCTTTCGAAGCGCCAAACTCTCCAGACATGTTTCAAAAAGAGTGGAACCCAGATGTAAAACTGGATCTAGACACTCAAAGCCGTGAACTTGGCGAAGGCGTTTACGAAGTCATCCTACGCCTAACGGTTACGGTTAAGAACGCAGAAGACACTGCATTCCTTTGTGAAGTTCAACAAGGCGGTATCTTCTCTGCAAGCGAAATGGAAGCTGGCCAACTGGCTCATTGCCTAGGTGCATTCTGCCCGAACATCCTGTTCCCATACGCTCGTGAAACGATTTCTAGCCTAGTGGTTAAAGGTACGTTCCCACAACTGAACCTAGCGCCAGTAAACTTTGATGCTTTGTTCATGAACTACCTACAAAACCAAGCTCAGCAAGCTGAAGGCGAACAGGCTTAAGTCTCAAAGTAGAACTTAACTCTAACGATTCAAGCGCTAGTTCGCTTTTAAATGCACATCGCAACTTCTGCGATGTGCATTTTTTCTTTACACTGTACTAAAGTTGAAAGCTCTTCTTATTTTGGTGGAAAGCTTTTCCAGCATTCTTTCTTCGATTTCCCTCATTATTTTTAGGTGGAAGCATGACAGACACAACTCACCCGACCAACACGACAGACGCTTACGGTAAAGACAGCGCTTACGGCAAAGAGATCGCCATGACTGTTATTGGTGCAGGTTCTTACGGAACCTCTTTAGCTATCTCTCTAGCGCGTAACGGTGCAAACGTTGTTCTTTGGGGACATGACCCTGTTCATATGAATCGCCTTGAATCAGAGCGTGCGAACAATGAGTTTCTACCAAATATAGAATTCCCAGAAAGTCTGATCATTGAATCTGACTTAGAAAAAGCCGTGACTTCAAGCCGAGACCTTTTGCTTGTCGTCCCAAGCCACGTATTTGGCGTTGTGCTTAACAGCGTTAAACCTTACTTAGCCTCAGACTCTCGCATCTGCTGGGCGACCAAAGGCTTAGAGCCAGAAACAGGCCGCCTGCTTAAAGATGTCGCGCACGATGTGCTGGGTGATGGTTACTCGTTAGCGGTTCTATCAGGGCCGACCTTCGCCAAAGAGTTAGCGATGGGCATGCCAACGGCTATCTCTGTAGCTTCACCTGATGAAGTATTCTTAGAAGAGCTTCAAGAAAAAATTCACTGCGGTAAAACATTCCGCGTGTACGCAAACTCAGATTTCATTGGTATGCAGCTTGGCGGCGCAGTGAAGAATGTTATCGCAATTGGCGCAGGCATGTCGGATGGTATTGGCTTTGGTGCTAATGCTCGTACCGCACTCATCACTCGCGGCTTGGCAGAAATGAGCCGATTAGGTGCAGCTCTTGGCGCGCAACCAGAAACCTTCATGGGCATGGCAGGGTTGGGTGACTTAGTACTAACCTGTACTGATAACCAATCACGCAACCGCCGCTTTGGTTTGGCACTTGGCGCAGGCAAAGATGTCGATACCGCACAAGAAGAAATTGGCCAAGTCGTTGAAGGTTATCGCAACACCAAAGAGGTTTGGTTATTATCAGAACGTATGGGCGTCGAGATGCCAATCGTTGAACAAATTTATCAAGTACTGTATCAAGGGAAAGATGCCCACTTAGCAGCACAAGATCTGCTTGCACGAGACAAGAAGTCAGAAAGATAACAAGAGCAGATACGAGATTCGGATAAACGAGATGCGAAAAGAGTAAGAGCAGATTGAGCGCTTAAAGAAGGCTGCTTTTCGTTATCCGTATCTCTCATCTCGTCACTCGTACCTGCCCCTTAAAAAATAATGGATGGTAAAATGAAACACTGTGAACAACAAAAAGTTTGGCAATGCATTGTGAAGGAAGCTCGACAGCAGTCAGAGCAAGAGCCTATGCTTGCGAGTTTTTATCATGCCACGATCATCAACCATGAAAGTTTAGGCGCAGCCCTTAGCTACATCCTAGCAAACAAGCTAAAAACAGCTTCAATGCCAGCAATGGCAGTGCGTGAAGTGGTTGAACAAGCATTCAAGCAGGACCAATCGATTATTGATGCTGCCGCTTGTGATATTTGCGCGACAGTAAATCGAGATCCTGCTGTCGAGATGTACTCGATGCCTCTGCTTTATCTAAAAGGCTACCACGCCCTTCAAGGTTACCGAGTGGCTAACTGGCTCTGGAAGCAAGGTCGAATTGCGCTTGCCACTTACCTACAGAATCAGATTTCGGTTGCTTGCCAAGTGGATATTCACCCAGCAGCTCGTATCGGTAAAGCGATCATGCTCGACCACGCCACCGGTATCGTGATTGGTGAAACAGCCGTCGTTGAAAATGATGTATCGATCCTTCAAGACGTTACTTTAGGTGGTACGGGGAAAGAAGGTGGCGATCGTCACCCTAAAATCCGCGAAGGCGTAATGATTGGTGCTGGCGCTAAAATACTCGGCAATATTGAAGTGGGCGAAGGCGCGAAAATTGGTTCTTGCTCTGTGGTTCTACAAGCCGTACCGCCTCATACAACAGTCGCAGGGGTTCCTGCAAAAGTTGTCGGAAAGCCTAAAACAGACAAGCCATCTTTAGATATGGATCAAGGGTTTAACGGTCGCTCTCAGAACTTCATCCATGGTGATGGGATTTAGGAGCAGATTCGGGATTCGAGTAACCGAGATGCGAAGAACTTAAAAGCCGATGCGGGATTCGATTCAGCGAAATTCGAAAAATTAAGAGCAGATGAATACAACTAAATGACGATAATGATGAAACAAATTCGAGCCATTAGCCGGACTCTTCTGATATCTACCAGCCTTTGCGCTGCTCTTCTATCTACATCGTCATTTGCCGCCTCTCAGGGAGAACTGAAAGGCGTATCGAGTGAAATATCTCGCCAACAAAAAAACCTGTCCTCACAACAGAAAAAGCTCGATAGCCTACAGGCAAACCTCAAGAAACAAGAGCTATCCATCGCTTCGCTTGAAAAAGCAATCCTTGATAGCAAAGCGCAACTCAATACAGCTAATGCGAATATCACTAACTTAGACACCAAGATTAAAGCGCTTACTACTCAGAAAAAAGTCCATACCGATAAGTTAGAGCAACTGATTCAGACTTACTACATGACAAGTCGAGCCAAAGCGTCTTCTCACATCCTCAACACAGGTGTGGAAGAAGATCGTATCAGTCACTATTACCAACACCTTGCCAAAGCTCGCTCCGCAACAATCAAAACGATTGAACAGACGCAACTTGAATTAGAAGAAAGCCATAAACAGCGTCAACTTGAGCAAGGACAGATAGCAACACTGCTAAAACAACAAACCACCAAGCGCGATACGTTAGCCAAAACCCAAACCCAACGTAAGAAAACCGTTGGTAGCATCAAGAAAAACATCTCGGGTGACAAGAATTACCTAGCAGAACTTCAGCGAAATGAGACTCGCCTTAAAGCTGAAATAGCGAAAGCGGAGAAAGCGGCTCGCGAAAGACGTAACGCCGTTCCTATGGATGGTTTAGCTAAACGCAAAGGCAAACTACCTTGGCCGATCAAAGACAAAGTTCTACATAGCTATGGTTCAAGTCAAACTGGTCAAGTTAACTGGAAAGGCATGGTGATCAATGCCAAGTACGGTCAGCAGGTTAAATCGGTTTACTCTGGCACTGTGGTATTTGCCGAGTATCTGCGTGGCTATGGTTTAGTGGTTCTTCTCGATCATGGTAAAGGTGATATGACACTCTATGGCTTTAACCAAGCACTTTTAAAGAAAGAAGGTGACAAGGTTAAAGCGGGCGAAGCCATCGCGCTTGCAGGTGACACTGGCGGCCAAACTCGCCCATCACTGTACTTTGAAATTCGCAGAAACAGCCAAGCTCAAAACCCGAAGAGTTGGTTGGTTAGGTAAGAGCAGATACGTGATTCGAGTAACCGAGATGCGAAGAGCATAAGAACAGATACGGGATGCGAGTGAACGAGATGCGAAGAGCATAAGAACAGATACGGGATGCGAGTGAACGAGATGCGAAGAGCTTAAAAGCCGATACAAGGTTAGAGTAAACGTGACATAAAAACACTAGCCTCGTCGTCGAACTACCTTGCTTTTCGTTTACTCGTATCCCGTTACTCGAATCTGCTCTTTCCCGATCTTCGTTACCCGTATCTAGCTTGTTCGTACCTTTCTACTTTGAGTTCAACGCCTTCACACCATCTTCCAGCAATGTCAGCTGTTCAAAACCTTGAGTTGTTGCAATCGGTTTAACGGTCGCGATCATCTGCAACATTCCTTGATGTACCACTTGCTCAGTAATTTGGGCTTTTGGAGACATCGCCGATTGATAAGCTAACCAACCCGATGCGATCAAGTGAAGAGAAGTGACCATAGACTTCATTTCCGTATCCGTTGCTTTGAGCAAGTTCAACTCAACAAAGGCTCTCATAATGTCGACAAGATTAGTTTGCAGCTTTTCTTGTACAGCCATGTAATCAAGATGGAGTTTTTCATCACGTGACAATATTTCAGGTAGGTTCGCATAGAAGAATCGGTACTTCCACATCAGCGTGAAGATAGAATCTAAGTAGCTCTTTAGTAGCGTCAGGCTTTCTTGCTGTCCTTGAATTGGTGTGAATCTTTCAAGTAATTCTGTCGAATAGAGAGTAAAGATATCACGGACAATTTCTTGTTTGTTGCGGAAGTGGTAGTAGAGGTTGCCAGGGCTAATCTCAATATGTTCAGCAATATGATTGGTCGTAATACTGCGCTCGCCGTGCTCATTAAAAAGCTCTAGTGCAGCGTAAACAATCTTGTCACGTGTTTTCATTAGTAATTAGTATCCCTATCCGTTTAGTGACTCAGTATATCGCCACTAAACGGATAGATCGAGCTGTTAACATCTGGTCGAATTAGCAAGCGCTAAAACTAACCTTCTATCAATCACGCTGTAATCAATCACTGCCAAACAGATCTCGTGTGTATACCTTATCTGCAACATCTGATATTTCATCGACCATTCTGTTGGATACAATCACATCCGATACAGCTTTGAACTCTTCGAGATCAGAATAAACCTTCGAGTTAAAGAAGTGCTCTTCTTCTAACACAGGTTCGAATACGACCACCTCAATACCTTTGGCTTTCAAACGCTTCATGATGCCTTGAATCGAAGAAGCGCGGAAGTTGTCTGAACCGGCCTTCATGATCAAACGATAAATACCTACAATTTTAGGTGAGCGTTTGATAATTGAATCCGCGATGAAATCTTTGCGAGTGCGGTTAGCGTCAACAATAGCACCTACAATGTTGTTAGGTACATCTTGATAGTTAGCTAATAGCTGTTTGGTGTCTTTCGGTAAGCAGTAACCACCGTAACCAAATGAAGGGTTGTTATAGTGATTGCCAATTCGAGGGTCTAAACCAACACCTTCAATGATCTGACGAGAATCCAAACCGTGAGCTTCTGCATAAGAGTCAAGTTCATTGAAGTAAGAAACACGCATCGCTAGGTAGGTATTTGAGAATAGTTTTACTGCTTCCGCTTCTGTGGAGTTAGTAAATAGCACGTCGATATTCTCTTTTTCTGCGCCTTCAACCAGCAGATTCGCAAACACTTTAGCGCGTTCAGAACACTCACCAACGATAATACGTGATGGGTGTAGGTTATCGTACAGGGCTTTGCCTTCGCGTAAAAACTCAGGTGAGAACATAACGTTTTCACAGTTCAGTTCTTGCTTAACACGCTCAGTATAACCAACAGGGACCGTTGATTTGATCACCATGACGGCACTCGGGTTAACCATCATTACGTCACGAATCACCGACTCTACAGAACTGGTATTAAAGTAGTTCGTTTTAGGATCATAGTCGGTTGGCGTAGCGATGATAACGAAATCTGCATCTTGATACGCTTGCTTATCGGTTGTGGCTTGAAAACTCAAAGCACGATTAGCCAAAAACTCTTCAATCTCTACATCCATAATTGGCGATTGTTTGTTGTTCAACATCGATACCTTTTCTTCAACGATATCAACAGCAACAACATCATGATTCTGCGCCAACAACATCGCATTGGATAAACCTACATAACCGGTACCCGCAACTGCAATTTTCATGATAATACCTATAATTTCGAGTGCTTACTGCGCACTTATTTAATACTAATCTGCTCATATCATACTCCGCTTAAGGAATTATTCCACTAGCCCGTCTTTGCCATTCCTTGCTATACTCGCGGTAGTTTTATATTCAAAAGAGTAGGGAAAATATGATTATCGTAACTGGTGGTGCTGGCATGATCGGCAGCAATATTGTGAAAGCACTCAATGACGCAGGCCACAACGATATTCTAGTTGTCGACAACCTCAAGAACGGTAAAAAGTTCAAGAACCTTGTAGACCTAGACATCACTGACTACATGGATCGCGACGACTTCCTAACTCAAGTTATGGCTGGCGATGATTTCGGCCCTATTGAAGCTATTTTCCATGAAGGTGCGTGCTCTGCTACCACGGAGTGGGATGGCAAGTACATGATGCTCAACAATTATGAGTACTCAAAAGAGTTACTGCATTACTGTGTTGAGCGTGAAATTCCATTCCTATATGCCTCTTCTGCTGCGACTTACGGTGAGACAGAGACTTTTATCGAAGAGAAAGAGTACGAAGGCGCATTGAACGTATACGGCTACTCAAAACAGCAGTTTGATAACTACGTTCGTCGCCTAACCGCAGATGCTGCAGCGCATAACGAGACGTTACCTCAAATTACTGGTTTCCGTTACTTCAATGTTTACGGTCCACGTGAAGATCACAAAGGCAGCATGGCTTCTGTGGCCTTCCATCTAAACAACCAAATGAATGCCGGAGAGAACCCTAAACTGTTCGCAGGTAGCGAAACATTCCAACGTGATTTTGTGTATGTCGGTGATGTTGCAGCAGTAAACCTATGGTTCTTAGAAAATGGTGTTTCTGGCATCTTTAACCTAGGCACCGGCAATGCTGAGTCTTTTCAAGAAGTTGCCAAGGCAGTCATCAAGCATCACGGTAAAGGTGAAATCGAAACGATTCCTTTCCCTGAGCATTTGAAAGGCGCTTACCAAGAATTTACTCAAGCTGATCTTACAAAGCTTCGAGCAGCTGGCTGTGATGTGGTATTTAAAACCGTAGCGCAAGGCGTTGCAGAGTATATGGCACTTCAAAACAAATAAGCTTTAATACTCAGTATAGCTTTAATGCTTCATATAACTTTGATATTCAATAATAGCAGCGGTTCAGACAATGAACTGCTGTAGTAGTGATTATGACCCAAAGAAACGATTTTGATCCAAAAGCTTATAATCCGACATTCAACCGAAGCTTCCTAGCGCCTAAGTTTTGGGGAACTTGGTTGGGCGTGATTGTAGGTATTCCGCTTGCCCTACTGCCTCTAAAAGCTCAAAAGTGGTTGGCCAAAACAATTGCAGTCAAACTCGCCAAATCCCACAAAGGTCCCGCTCATCGCAGCAGAGTGAATTTCGAACTTTGTTTTCCCGAAAAAACATTTGAAGAACGTGAAGTATTAATTGAAAAGACACTCTTTACCGCTTCACTGTTTTTCATCCGCTTTGGTCTGTTGAGTTTAAAGCCCGCACCTTGGCTAAAAAAGCATTGTAGAATAAAGGGCTTAGACATTCTCAAAGGTCATATTGAGGCTAACGAGAACGTCATTTTGATGGTACCTCACTCTTGGGCTATCGATGTTCCAGCGATACTTCTTGCATCAATGAACATGCCCGTTTCCGCTATGGCGAAAAAGCAAAAGAATGACGTATCGGATTGGCTTATGCATAAACAGCGAGTCCAGTATGGTGGGCGTGTTTATGAACGTTCAGGTGGCATTAAACCATTCCTGAAATCGATTCGCGATGGTTACATCGGGTACTACTTACCTGACCAAGACCACGGCCCTGAGCACAGCGTCTTCGTCGACTTTTTCGCAACAAGAAAAGCGACCTTACCTGGCTTAGGTAAGATTGCAAAATTATCCAAAGCTAAAGTTCTTCCTCTTTTCGCTTCGATGAACACAGAAGATGGCTCATTTGATATCGAAATTTTGCCTGCATTTGAACTCGATAAAGGTGAAGAGCAAGATGCAAGAACAAGCAATCAAGCCATTGAGTACTTTGTGAAAAATAAGCCTGAACAATACATGTGGGTGCTACAACTGCTGCATTCACAAGAAGATGGTAATAACTACTACAACATCTTCAAACCAAGATACCAAACAGACTGGCGCATTAAGTAATGGAAAAGATTCTAATTATTGGCCCTTCATGGGTTGGCGACATGGTTATGTCTCAATCACTCTATATTGTATTGAAGAAGCTTCACCCTGAAAGCCAGATAGATGTGATTGCTCCTGGGTGGTGTAAACCAATCCTTGAACGTATGCCAGAAATACACCAAGCAATTGAGATGCCTATTGGCCATGGTGCATTTAATTTATTGGGTCGTCGAGAGATAGGTAAATCTTTGCGCGCAAACCAATATGACCACGCCTATATTTTACCGAAGTCTGCTAAGTCCGCCCTTATCCCTTGGTTTGCCAATATCCCACTGCGCACAGGTTGGAAAGGTGAGATGCGCTATGGCCTATTAAACGACCTGCGCCCAAATATGAAGTCATTTCAATTCATGGTTGAGCGCTATGTTGCCCTAGCCTACACCGAAAAAGAGATGATTGACTCTTCATCATTGGGTGGCCTAGATACTCTTCCTCACCCTCAATTATTCATTAATGAAACGGAACAAACAGCAACCATTGCCAAGTTTAACCTAGAGAATGACAGCTCAATTATTGGCTTATGTCCAGGTGCTGAGTTCGGCCCAGCCAAAAAATGGCCGGAAGAGCACTACGCAGAGGTTGCTACCAACATGAGCCAAGCGGGCAAACAAATATGGCTATTTGGCTCTCAAAAAGACTTGGAAACTTGTAACAACATCAGAGCATTAGTACCTAAAGAGCTGCAACATCGTATTCATGTTTTAGCTGGCCAAACAAGCTTAATTGAAGCTGTTGATTTACTGGGTGCGTGCGACACCGTGGTTGCCAACGATTCCGGTTTAATGCACGTCGCTGCTGCAGTCGGTTGTAATGTCGTTGCGGTATATGGTTCAACATCACCTAAATACACCCCGCCGTTAGCTGAGAAAGTCGAAATCGTTCATACTGACATCGATTGCCGCCCTTGTTTCAAGCGCGAGTGTGAATTCAAGCACCTGAAATGCCTTACTGAGCTATCTCCTAAGCAAGTGCTCGATAGCATTCAAAAACTGGAAGCCATTTCGGTCAGCGCATGCTAATCCGCATTCTTTATACAGCTGTGCTAACACTAGCAGCACCAATCTTGCTATTTGGCTTATATAAAAATAAACCCAATAAGCCTAAGTTTGGTGCTCGCTGGAAAGAGCATTTTGGTTTCACTCCAAAGTTAGTCAGTGACCTATCTCCCATCTGGATTCATGCGGTCTCTGTTGGTGAAAGCATTGCCGCTGTACCTCTGATTAAAGAACTAAAGAAACAAGCCCCTAATCAACCCATTTTGGTCACCACAACCACAAGTACCGGGGCTGAGCAAATCGAAAAGCTCGGCGATCTTGTTGAACACCGTTACATGCCTATCGACTTTAGCTTTGCTGTTAAAGGTTTCCTAAAAGCGATAAAACCAACACAGATGCTGATTATCGAAACCGAGCTTTGGCCAAATACGCTTAACGTGGTCCATAACGCAAGAATTCCAATTACCGTCGTTAATGCTCGTCTATCAGAAAAGTCATGTAACAACTATGCCAAGGTTCAACCGCTATTTAATTTGCTGCACCCCTGTCTAACCAAAATACTTTGCCAAACTGAATCTGACGCTGCTCGTTTTAAGCGTTTAGGCGTAGATAACAATAAACTAACGGTCACAGGATCGATTAAGTTTGATATTCAAATTTCAGACGAAGTAAGAGCAAAAGGCAAAGCACTCAGGGCTGAGCTTGGTACAACCCGTCCTGTATGGATAGCGGCCAGCACTCATAAGGGTGAAGATGAACAGGTGTTGGATGCCCATCAGAAGGTTCTAGAGGCACACCCAAATGCACTTCTTATTATAGTTCCTCGCCACCCAGAGCGATTTGATGATGTATTTGAGCTATGTCAAAAGCTAGGCTTTGAAGCAGTTAGGCGTACAAGCCGAACAGAAGTAACAGCATCGGCCCAAGTTTATCTTGGCGATACGATGGGTGAAATGTTGATACTAATTGGGGCTGCCAATATCTGCTTTATGGGCGGAAGCTTAGTGGGTGATAAAGTGGGTGGGCATAATGTGTTAGAGCCCGCAGCTCTGGATGTTCCGATCATCAATGGCCCGAGTTATTTTAATTTCAAAGAGATTACTGAAAGGTTGTTAGCTTCAAGAGGCATATTGATTTGTGAAGGTAATATGTTGGGATCCAAGGTCATCCAATTACTCGAAGATGAGCATTATGCCACTAACATGGCTAACCAAGCCCACTCTGTTTTTCAAAGAAACAAAGGCTCTTTGGAGCGTTCAATTCAATATTCTGAATTAGGTTAATGAACAAGGTCTTTTATGAACGTATTTCTCGTTACATCCCCATTCCAATATATCTGTGCAAATGAAGCTAGAGATGCTTATCAAACCAACAACAATCTCTTGGTGTTAGTTCAGCAAGACACCGAAACAGGTAAACAGCACCTAGCTCAACTGTATGACGAAAATAAATGGGATCATATCATTGAAGTTGGTCGCTCAAATCGTACTTTTGTTATCCCACGTATTCTTAAAGAAGTGAAAAAGCTAACAAATGGAGAATCGATTGAGCATTTCTTTTTCTCTGAATATACATCTTGGCGTACTCGTATGTTCCAAAGAAATCTGCCCGCAAAAAAGCTGGTATTCATTGATGACGGAATGGGGAATCTATACGAATACTTCAAATATATTAAAGACAAAAGAACATTTAGCCGATCACGCTTTCTACAAGATTTCTTGATTCAGCTTCAGGGGTGCAAAAAAATTGGTACGATACCTTATGCTGAAAACTTCGAGATGTTCTCTATTTTCGATATTGAGAATCCAGTGTGTCCTCTAACACTCAATACGCTCAAGTCTATTAGAAAAAATATAGGGGCTTCAAATTGCTATGACCCAAAAGCACCGATAGCTTTTATCGGAGAGGGCGCTATTGGTGATAAGAATCAACCAAGCCTCAAAACGTATATCGAAAGACTAAAAAAAGTGGTTTCTGAGGAAAGTTTACCAATAATCTACTTTCCCCATAGAACCGAATCTGCCGAAGTCACCAATGCTGTTATAGAACTTCCAAACCTAACTTATCATCACAGCAAGTCACCTATTGAGCTCGAGTTAGCCAATCAAAAAATAAAGATCTCATCAATTATGGGCGTTACATCAACAGCACTGTATACGCTGTCTCTACTTTACAAAGAAATACCTATTGCAACACACAAATATGAAACTCATGTTGGAAATGAAATGATTACATTCTTAGATAATCATTTTGAAAAGCGCGCTCAACGGTTTAACGTTTAAACACGCCTAGTTACCTAAGCTTTTTTATACCAATGATTTACAGAAGCTTGTTTGTCTTTCGGTAAGTCATTGGTATCCAGACGAGGTAAAAGTAGTGAGTGATCATTGGATAATTGAGCAACATTAGTCTCCGTCGTGAATGCAAATCCGCACCCTTGTAGCTCTAGTTCCTTAACCACATCTTCACTGGAAGAACCATATGGATAACATGCTGTCCACTTTTCCATATCGCAACCGATCGAAACTAAAAATTCTTTTGACCGAACAAGCTCTCGTTTCAAAGCTTTAGCTTCCAGTTTATTCCACCAATAATGGTCATATCCGTGACAACCAACATGCATACCATCACGAACTAACTGCTCTAGTTGATACTTATCCATATAAAGTTCACGACAAAAAGCTTCTTCGTTCATACCAACATATTCAGAAAACAGTTTATCAGATATAGTATTTCGTAGTGTCTCTGGTAAGACATGCTGTAGCATTCTTTTTACAAAAATCACCTCTTTACAGTCGAACCGATTCGCAACCGCAAACTCAGAATAATACACTTCAAATGACTTTAAATTATACTCAGCTTGGTAAGAAGCTATTTCCTTACGTAGAGATTCTACCAAGAGCTGTACATCTGGTGCTGAAGCAAGGATAAAATGAATTTTGTTTACGTCTAGTACTTTATGCTCAAGGACTGTTTTTGCAGGAACATAAAAAGAACCTTGTAATCCCATTCTTTTCAAAATCGGGTAAACATAAGTGAAATGTTCCGCATAACCATCGTCAAACGTGAGTAGCAAAGCCTTATCGGGCAGCGGTTGGTTATCATATTTTGCTGCGAAAACTTGCTCCATTGTTACAACATGATAGTGTTTAGCGAAAAACTCTAATTGCTCAATAAAAAGGTCAACTTCTAAACCTTTAATACCTTCATATCTTGAGTGCTCTATGCGACGCACATAGTGATACATAACAACAGTTAATGGTTGAAACATTTATTTTTGAACCTCACATTCTATTTGGGCGGTCTTGATCAGAATCACCCTTAAATAGAACAAAAGACGCTTCTTTCTCTTGACTATATCGAGCGAAGTGCATTGGAATATTTTTCTGAACAAACGGCTGAAAATAATCAGGGATGATCAACTCACCTTCGGGATCTACTAACATAAAACCAGCATCTGTCAGACTATCGACATCCATTCCATGTTGCATGAGATCTAAATACTCATGTCCTTCATTGACAATCAAATCATGAAGTTCCGCCGTAACTTGGCTTATTATTGTGTGCTTTCCTTGGACATCAACTACGCGTAAAACTGTTGATGAATCATGTTCAACTACACGAACAACTAAAAATGCTTCTAGCTTTGTTCCACTATAAACACCAATGAATCGATATCTAAATTTCGGATGTAATAAGAATCGCGCTGCAAAATAATTACCATCTTTCTTTGTTTTATTGTCGTATAGAGAAGGATCAGATAACAATGAACTGATTTGAGATTCATCTATTTCTTCTACACGATAATAACTATTTTTTTTAGTAGGAACTTTAAATGGTAATGTTGGAACCTTTGCAATTTTATACTCAGAGATAGTATTGTTGAGCAATACCATATGATTCATTTTCCCTACAACATACCCAAGCGTCTGATACATTGGATACACTATCGGACTAATACCAATAGAACAAATATTTTTAACAGAGAATTCACGCTTTAAGAAGTTGAGAAGCCCTAAACCCAAGCCGATGTATTTGGGCCCTTCATTGACTTTCCAAATGGCTAACCAAACTTCTTTCTCCGACTCGAGCTCAACCGAAAAGTGAGACGTCGGAATAAAACCGAGCAGACCACATATCTCACCACTTTTGTTATGTCTAGCCATAACAAAATTGTAGTCGCCCGTGTCAACATTTTTATGCTGCCAATCTAACAACTCTCGAGAGGTTACGAGGATGTGATTCTTAGCCCAATGCTCATCAATATACTTAACCAGATCAGTAACCTGGTCTTGCTTACAAACTTCAAATGTAAATCTAGCCATTTCAAACTTCCAAAACAACGAAAGCACTTAAAGTGCTTTCATTTTAATTAAATAGGACCACCAAGTGATACCCAACGAACTAGGCGATCTAACGCAAACAACCCATCCCATGGTGAATCAAAATGCGTCATGTATCCAACATCTGGGCATCTCATCGCACCCTGCATTAAGATCTCATTAGCAAATTGGAGCTTTTTTTCGCCATGCATCGCTAAGCCAATCGTTTGAATATCCTCATGCACGCTACCGATAACGTCAAATACATTATCCACGGCTTTAACGGTAATCACTCGCTGATATGTTGGTTCAACCAAATCAGTGCCTTCGTCAAACAATACAGTCCAACGCAGATGACGATCATTCCAAGATTCACCTATAAAACCGTATTCAGCAATTTTTGAGCGTATCTTATTTGCCTGCCCAATATCTGGTACTTGTGTTGGTAAACGAACAAGAGCCTTGTCCATTGCTGCCGATAACTTTTCTGCAAACTCTTTCGGTGATATCTCACCACCTTTTTCAACAAAAATAGTGTGAGGCGAAGCACATGCAAACTGATCAAACACACTTGAGTCCGTTGCTGATCGTCTTACTAATTTTCGAATGGCTTTTTCTGAGTCTAGAGCTTCATTACCAATCACCATCATCGACAACTTAGGCCCAAAAAGGATATCTTGACTGTTGTATTTTTTCGGTAAAGCACTTACCGCTTCTATTGCTTCTCGACCACCCCAAGCAATACGCACATCAGCATTCGCAGAAAAACATTCTGCTATCTTTGTTTGATGACGGTCAAAGTACACAACAGCCAGTGTTTCTAACAAGTCATCACCATGAATGGTATACCCACCAGGAGTGGTGTAACTAATGCCTTTAAAAGTACTTAGCAACACAGGAAGCGCTTGAGATTCATCTGCCGACACCTTAAGGATATTCGCATTTTTACTCAATATACTCTGAACTAATGCAAACATACCAAGCAGCGGCACATTACCGGATAACCAGTGAGAAACAATGCCCCTTGGCATAGCTTTAAGTGAACTGTGACTAATGTCTTTGCGAGGCATAAAGTTGTCGAGGAAGCCTCGCTGCCCATGCAGCGCTGAATCAAGTAAACTGCGTAGACGATTCGGTTCACACCAATCCGCTAAGAAATTAAGACCAGTATGACGATAAGGGTCTAATCCTGGATTCTCAGCCCAAGTCTGACGCGCGGTATCGAAAAGACCGAGTATGGCTTCTGCGGGCTGTTTCGCTAACCACTTTTGCTTCAACTTAAGGTGTGAAAGAATAGTACTCAACTGCTCAGAAGGTGAATCAGACTCATCCAAATCGACTGGAGAGTGATACACCACCATGTGCTCAGGTTGCTCTAAAGATTGCTTAGACGCTGTCTTTTTAGTGACTTTTTCAGACATCACATCGCCACAACCACGGACTTCTGCTTTTTTAGCTCGACCAATCACCTTAAATCGCTTTCCGACCTGACCACACTTACACACAGAATCTTCGACAACACCAAGATCATCGGTCAAAACAACGTTACCTGGGTAAGAGTGCTGCAGCGGGCTAACAAACTCCAATAAGCCCACCACACCATTTGGACAAGGTGATAGCTCAGCTTCATCTCGAATAATCACGTCAGAGTAAGCATGTACATGCTTCCAGCCCGCTTTGCAGTCTGGGTAATTCAACCCCATTTGCTCTGTAAAACCGTAAATATCAATGACATTATCGGGGGAGATACCCAACACGTGTGCGATGTCTTGGTTGAATGTTTTCTTATCAACCTTCTCAGATTCCAGTTTCTTCCAACCACCAATATGGATGACTTGAGAGCCAGCCGGAAGTTTAAAGGACACCCCTTTCTCTTTCAGGCTCTTGAAAACCGTATGGTACAGAACGAAAGTAAAACCGAAAATGACAAGCGGCTCTTCACTTTCTAACCCATTTAAATGCTCAACAAACTGCTGTTCTAAAAACTCTAAGGGAGCTGAAGGGCTAGAGGCATCAATAAAGTAATGAGAAGATGATGCAAAGTTCAAATAGCCTTTAACGGCTGCAATACGAGCGCCTAAGTTGCTTGCATTTGGGCTCGTTGGATCGATATCCATGATACAAAACGGGCGCCTTTTCGGTCCTAAAACCTCTTGCATCACGCGAGCCATTGCTCTGGTTTGACGGCGAGCCGTAACCTTATCAAGAAGAACGGTACTTGGTACCCCACTTGTCGCCGAAGATTGAAGCTTAGTCTTGATAGCCGTTTCACTAACCGACGCTAATTTATGACCAAGAGCTTTAAAAATATGTACGGGGATCGCTGGTATGTCTTCCAAGCTTCCACTGAACTGCATTGGGTTGAACCCATTTTTCACGCAGAACTTACGGTACATCTCATTACTGTTATAGTGATGTACTAGCTCTTCAAGCAAGTTCTGTTTAAATAGGGGTTGCTTTTGAGCTTCAGATAACTCGAAAGGGCGGGCATCTAATACGCTCGTTAGGCTTTCATTTTTTATAGACATTTCTTTACTATCTCTTTAACGTCATCTTCAGCGAAAGCGACTGGGTTTGTTGCAGCAGCAGGATCCAGTAATGCGTTTTTTGCAATGCTGTCTAGTTGCTCATCCGATAAATTCAAAGAAACGCCTTGCCCCGAGGTTAAACCCTCAAACAGGTCAAGAAGAGCCTGTTTACTCGGTAAACCAGCATTCTTAATTAATTGTTCATATTTCTGCGCAACAGCCTGGTCTTGAGAATTGAACTCAATAATGGCTGGCATCAGTAGCCCATTTGCTAGTCCATGCCCAACATTGAAATGCCCTAACTGGTGGGCGATAGCATGTGAAAGGCCAACAACACAGTGGTTCTGAACCCAACCAGCAAGCATTGCAGCGTGCTGTAATTCTGAGATCATATCGACATGCCACTCATCTTGATCCAGCTGTGACTGATAACGATAAACAATCGATACGGCTTGTTCCGCAAATGTCTCCATTAATGGGTGAGGGATTTTAGACACATAGCCCTCAATCGCATGTGAGAGCGCATCGGCGACAGTGGTTCTTAAAATACTTAATGGAACCTCAGAGACAAGGTCAGGGTCTAGGATCACTAAGTCAGGAAGGAAGTCGTGTGTAACAACTGCTTTTTTACTTTGAGTCGCACTATCTAACATGACAGCTGCCGATGACACTTCGGACCCGGCCCCTACCGTGGTAGGAATCGCTGCAAACTTTGCACGTCCACGCAGTGGCGGTATTGCAAATGGTCGGAATAAGACATCTGGGTCGATCGTTGGGCATTCATAAAGCAGCCACGCTAGCTTAGCACCATCTATTATAGAACCGCCACCAAGTGCGACAATATAATCCGGTTGGAATGACTCAAGCTCACCAACCACACCTGAAAGTTCATCAACCGTCGGTTCACCTTTCCAAGATTTTTCAATCACACGAACACTTGTCGCGTTCACTAAGCGAACAACTTGTTCAAAAAACTTTGACTTACGAAATGAGGGGCTGATTATTAGTGCGACACGATTAGCCACGAGGCCTTTGAGTGCCATTCTTGCATTCTTTCCGTTCGCAATTTCATTAGCATTACGAAATACGGGCAAAGGAAATCGAAGTTTTAACATGAAGTTCTCTTACATTTTAGTCAGGTGTTGACGTTGAATTTTACCTGTGGATGTTTTTGGTAACTCATCAATGACTTGGTACTTTTCAGGGCGCATATGAACAGGAAGTCGCTGTGCAACAATTTCTCTTAGTCGGGATTCTAATGTATGAATGTCATCAATCATGGAAGGCCCAACAACGATGAACGCTTGAACAACTTCTCCCATGCTTACGTCTGCACATGGAACGCAAGCGGACTCTATTACACCATCATCAGAATTCAGCACTTCTTCAATTTGGTAAGGGCTTACCTTCTTGCCGCCTACATTGATGATCTCTTTAAGTCGCCCAGTTAAAAACAAATATTCGCCTTCATATTTACCCAAATCACCCGTTCGGAAGTAGCCGTTCGAAAACGCTGCAGACGTCAAGTCATGATTCTGGTAGTACTCTGTTAGCATCCATGGTGCTTTAAATGCTATTTCACCGATCTCACCTTCTGGTAGATGTTGTCCATCTTCATTAAGAATAGCAAATTCAGCGCCTCGAGAGGCATGGCCTACAGCTTCTAAATTATCAGTATGGAAATGAGTAAATACTGCGCGAGACACTTCCGTCAAACCATAGTGCATAACAATATGAGTTGATGGGAACCATTGCATTAACAGTGCTTTATCCTCAGGAGACAAACGCGCACTTCCAAACTCTATATAGTTTAGTTGAGGAGCATATTTACTGATGCGGTCTTTAGACATTGTTGTAATAAATGCCCAACCGGATGGGACCAGTCCGAGCCCTGTTACCTTATGACTCTCAATTGCCTTAAAAACACTTTTCAAACGCTGCAGCGGATAACCTAATACCAACGTACCACCAACAAAAAGAGTGGTTCGCATGCGCCCCATACCAAAAGAGTGGCTAAGAGGCATTAATAGAAGCTCAACATCTTCTGGTGTGTTGCCTACTTCACCAACAATATGCTGAGTAGCTGTCAACAACTGTTCATGACTCAAAGCGACACCTTTGGGCTCGCCTGTTGTCCCGCTCGTAAACATGAGGTCGGCGATACCATGAGAAATGTTACTGGTAACTTCTTTGCCGGCCTCTAAAGGATGAATATCCGCCATGTAGGTTTGACAGTCTTCAATCGATAGACTCGGATTAACCTTTTTATTGATAAATTGCTTGTAACTTTCGTCTGCATCGGCAGCCAAGTTAACCACTTTTGCACCAATATAATGGATCGCAAAATACACAGCTACAAAAGCGTAGCTGTTAGATGCCGTCACAACTACAGCATCTCCGGGTTCGACTTCCTTCATTAATTTAGAAGCCGTGCACTTGATAGTCTCAGCGAGTTGCATGTAAGTAACAGCCGTGTCTTTCTCATAGAGAGCGACATGCTGAGGACGAGATGCTGCGTGAGCTAGTATTGTTTCGACTACCGACATAAAGCGTTACTCGTTGTTTAAAACAGCGTCGACAATGTCTTCTACATCTTCGATATCTAAAGTCTGCTCGATATCTAACACTACGCCTAGATCTGACTCTAACGCGGCAATGATGCGCATGTGAGCAAGAGAATCCCACTCAGGAATATCGCCAACCGCTAACTCATCATCAACCGCGTTAACTGATACGTTTAGGACTTTAGCAATAAGTTCTTTTACTGACTCTTTAGTATTCATTATAGAAATCTCTATTTGGGATATAGGTGCAATTAAGGCTTAATTTTAACATTAGGTTGAGCTGATAGCGACATGTTACGAAGAGTTACTGACTCATTAGAAACCAGTAAAAAATTGTCATTCGGGCACAATTCTAACTCGATATCAAACTCACTTATTGTTAGCTGAATTGATACTTGTTAAGGAAAAATTCGGCCATATCAAAATCAATCTGATTATCAATATCAATTGAGTGCTCATTCGCCATTACATAGGCAAAAGTATCACTTCTATAAGACATATCTCTTGAAGAGATAAGCTCCTTAGTATCATAGACATAGAGCGCACCATTTAAACGAAACCAACTGTCCAGATCTTGCGACCTGATTCCGTCTTCTGTCCTAATAAAGTTATTCATCGAACCGTCCACTGGCAAAGTATTAGACCATTGTGGAGGGTGTTCACACGGAGTCACTGATACGATTGAAAACGCGTTTTTCTTTTCAAAAAGTTCAAGAGCTTCATCGATATGCTTGTGGTTTCTAAACGGTGATGTAGGTTGAAGTAAGATCACAATCTCACAATCTCCCCCAAACCTGTCTATCGTATAAAACAGTACATCTTGTGTTGTAGCTGTATCTGTAGATAAATTTTTCGGACGAAGCTCAGGTACATCAACACCTAGATGCTTTGCAATATCAGCAATATCCTGGTCATCGGTACTGATAAAGACTTGATCAACATACTTACTTTTAAGACCCGCTTGAATCGACCATCCTATTAAGGGCTTCTCGCCCAATGGAAGCATGTTTTTCCTAGGTAGCCTTTTACTCCCCCCCCTTGCAGGAATAATAGCCATCACTTTTTTACCGTCAATCATTTAATCCAGCCCTAGTGTATGAATATCTGCTTGCGCACGATTAAAGTCATCCATGCGACCAATGTCTAGCCAATATTCATGAATAGGAAACATTAAAATGTTATCCCGCTCATTCATATGCTCTTCAAGCAGCGTCGGCATATCAACTCGATAATTTTCAGGCACCGAAGCAATAACTTCAGGTGACACCACATAAATACCAGCATTCACAAAGAATCGTTGAATTGGCTTTTCATCCATACTGGTGATTTTATTGCCTTTACCATTAATTACCCCATAAGGAATCTGATAATCATACTCACGAACACACATTGTCGCGTCAGCTTGGTTCTCTGTGTGAAATTCTAACAGTCGTTGAAAATCCACTTTCGTCAAGACATCACCATTCATCATAATCAACGGAAGGTCTTTAGGGAGACTATCTGGCAACAAACCAAGTGCACCGCCCGTGCCTAAAGGAGACTCCTCATACACATAAGTAATATTGATCCCTAACTCAGAGCCATCACCAAAATGTTGCTGAATTTGCTCTGGCATGTAGTGAGTCGAAATGTAAAAGTTAACAAAACCTGCTTTAATAAAACTGCGGACAACAGTTTCTAAAATTGGCTTATTCCCAATATGCAGCATGGGTTTTGGACACGTATCGGTAAGCGGTTTAAGACGCGTTCCAAATCCACCAGCCATAATAAACACTGGGTTCTGATATTTAGGCTGATGAAGTGCACCATGCAGAGTCTCTAGCCCGATAACTTTGCCATTTACGTCAAGTAATGGAACCGACAAAATGTCGAGGTTTTCCATCAGTGCAATCAGCTCTTCTCGAGATGTCGTTGCCAGCGCCGTTGTTGGCTGAGTATTCATTACCTCAGATACCGGATCTGTGAGTGGCAAATTATTCAATAAACCTCGTCGAATATCGCCGTCTGTCACCACACCAAGTAACATCTGTTCTTGATCAACAACCAGCACCACTCGCAACGCTTCGTTATTAATGATTTCTAACGCGTCTCGGATTGTGTTGTCTGGTTTAATTAGCACGTTATTCCAACAATGACTCATGGCACACCTAATTTTAATTTCTTGAATGCTTGGTAATTTACAGCAAGCTAATATGGCTTGATTATGCTTCTAAAAGGATAACATATGCTTTGCGATGGTAGGGGTTTCGTTAAAACAGCGCCCGCTCCCACAATTGAGAGCGCACCTAAAGTGATACCCTGTATCACAGTCGCATTCGCTCCTATATAACAACCATGCAGTGTTTCTACTTGGCCACATAAGGTCGCTTTCGGAGCAAGGTGGTTGTATGCGCCAACCTGGCAGTCGTGCTCTACAAGTACACTCGTATTGATAATGCTATGTTGCCCTATGGACGCACCTGTTTGTATAACAGCTCCTTCCATAATTTGAACACCATTTTCTATAGTTGCATATTCAGAGACAAATGCAGTTTCAGCAATGACATTTTCAAATCGATAGCCTAATTCAATGAAATAGCTCGCTATCTTTTCCCGCAAGTTAGATTTAGGCATAGCACCAATACCCAACACTAGTCTAACGTCATTGGGAGAAAACTGTTCTACGTCACTATCTTTGAGAAACTGCTTAATCCCAGAGAAAACTTTTCGTTGTGATATATCATCAGGACAAATCACCGCAACTATCTCACGCCCTTGGCGAAGCAATATGTCTGTAAGCACGCTCGCATGTCCTCCCCCTCCAATGAGCACAATAGGCAACATAGAAGCAGCATTATTCAAAGATCAGATCTCCGGCTTGATAAGCTTTAGAAGAAGAACGTTCAAGCATATCCCAATAGCGATAAGGTGACATGCCATGACCCGGTCTCTTAATGGTGATATTTTCTGACGAAAACTCCTCACCTTCGGTAATATCACACGCAGCGACCAGACTTTTCCTTGCGACCGCTTTATTTTTCACTTCTGATACCGTCGGTGTTTTTACGCTACTTCCTAATGCCAACTCGACCTGTCGAATTGCGCTGACCATGGCCGTTAAGTCTTGAGGTTCAAGAGAAGCTTTGTGATCCGGTCCTTCCATGTTGTTATCTAGCGTAAAGTGCTTTTCAATCAACACCGCACCGCGAGCGACAGCTGCAATAGGAATCGTAATACCTTGACTGTGATCTGAATAACCGGCAGGCAGGTCAAACGCACGACCTAAAGTGTCCATGGCTTTAAGGTTAATCTCTTCCATTGGTGCTGGGTATTCAGTCGTACAGTGCAAGATTGTGACCTTACTCTTAAGCGCTTGTTGACCTTTATCAGAAGCATAAGCTTCCTGGAAGGCCTGCACAGAAGGTATGGCGTTGTCATCAGCAGTGTAACCAAATGCAATCACACCCAGCGCGATTTCGATTTCCGATAGTGTCGCCATACCAGTGGAGACAATCAAATCACACCCAGTTCGAGCATGTTCTAGTACGAGAGGGGCATTAGTAAGTTCACCAGAAGGCAACTTCAAGCGAGTTAACCCTAGATCGTTCACTAAAAAATCTAAGCTTTCTGAATCAAAAGCGGTTGATAAAAACTCAATACCGAGCTGCTCACAATGCTTAACCAATTGATGGTGAGCATCATAAGAGAGCTCTAAGCGACTAAGCATAGCTAATTGCGACTCTTGTTTCTGCGTGTTGGTAACCTGATATTCCGCCTGTTTCGCTTCTTCAGTTACAAGGTTTTTTGCCTTAAACGTCTGAAACTTTACAATATCAGCACCCGCTTGATAGGCTGCATCAACAAGCTCAAATGCCAGTTTTTCATCACCATTATGGTTTACGCCGGCTTCGGCAATAATCAGAGTCATACCGCTCTCTCTTTCGTTATTTGTTACTAAAAGCTAAATGTATAGCTCTCAGTTCGGTAAATCGTAGAAGGTTTTGCATGGATTGAAATCCAGAGTTTTGATCATCTCGATCACTTTTTCACTGGTGCTTCCTTGTCCGTACGGATTCTCTATCTCTTCCGCAGCTTCCTTATACTCACGTTCATTCGCAGATCTGATAGCTCGCTCAATGTCAGCACTGTTCGCCTCACAATGCAGCACGCTTTTTGCTGCCAAGCGACCTTTCTGGCGAGATCCAATATTAACAGTGGGGACATCAAATGCCGGTACTTCAATAATACCGCTAGAAGAGTTGCCAATCACAGCCGCTGCATATTTAACTGCGCTGAGGTAACGCACTTGCCCAAGCGAAGGAATTGCTAATACGCGATCAGGTTGGCTCACGGCGTAAGCTTCCAGCATTGGGATAATGCGGCGACCACCATCATCAGCATTTGGGTAAGTGAGGATAACTTGATGTTCTGGGAAACAGTTTAAAGCATCCAATAAGGCTTGGAATGTCTCTTCAGGTGCTTCATTGCCGAGTGTCACTGGATGATAAGTCACCAAGAAAAACGGTTTAGTCAAAGAAAAGTTGAGAGATTCCCCCAACTCGCCCAATGACATGAAGTCAGCACGTTTAAGGTGGTCAAGGCCTATTGCACCGACATTTTTTACTCGCTCAGGTGCCTCACCCAATTGAATCACGCGCTGACGATATTCGTCTGTCGACGTACCATGCAGGTAGCTCAGTTTGGTAATTGCATGACGAATCGCATCATCGTATGCGCCTTCTGTAATTTCACCACCATGCAAGTGAACAATAGGAATACGCAAAATCATCGCCGTTTGAGCAGCGGCTAATGCCTCAAAGCGATCGCCAAGTATAACCAATACATCAGGCTGTAGACGTGCTAAAGAGTCCGAAAATCCAAGGACACCAAGGCCCATACTTTTAGCTGTACCTACGGCAGAATCAGACGAAAGCAGGATTTCAATTTTTTCATCAATCTTAAATCCATCTTTTTCTATCTGCTGATAGGTCTCCCCAAACTCCGGCGAAAGGTGCATCCCCGAAACGAGAAGCTGCAGTGTTAAATCGGGATCACTTTGAATATCTTTCAAAAGCCAAAAGAGCAGACCATACTCTGCTCTTGTTCCGGTAAAAACCGCTACTTTCTGAATCTTGTTTTCCATTAAGCGCCTTTAGACAGTTGAATGGGTGTGCTCGGAATGTTGATCAAATGCGCTTCAATAAACTCAGACTGCGTCAAGTCACCACGCAATGCGTTCTCGAACATAGGAAGACGATGCATCAACTGCCAAATAGGACGCGTCATGACACCCGCAGAGTTGGTTTCTTCCAAAATTTGTGCTCGTGATGCTGTGTCTGGGCAAATAATCGCATTCAGCCAATAATTCGATGTCGCGTATTCTGGCTCTGTCACGAATGTAAATTCTGAACCGGAGAAAAAATGTTGGTATTGTTCAGCCAATTGGCGCTTCTGAGCTAGGTATGATTCGAGCACTTCCATTTGTGCACAACCCAATGCGGCATTCAAATTTGGCATTCGATAATTGAAGCCAGGCTCATCATGATAAAACTCAAAAGGGTGTGGGACCTTAGCTGTCGTGGTCACGTGCTTAGTACGAGCACCCTGCTCTTGAGTTTTACACAAAACCATACCACCGCCACCGGTTGTAATAACTTTATTGCCATTAAAGCTGATCGCAGCATAATCACCGAATGTACCTGTATGTTGGCCTTTATAGAAAGAGCCCAAACTTTCTGCTGCATCTTCCACTAAGACCAGTTGCCACTTTAAACATACGGCGACTAGCTCATCGAGTTCGACAGGGTGGCCGAAAGTATGCATCGGAACCACAGCGCGAATGCGTTGTCTTGTTTGTCTATGGATACAACCTTTTTCAGTCAACTCAGCGTGTTGTGTTAGATAGTGGTCAACCGCTTTAGGGCACAAGCCTAAGTTTACCGGAGATATATCAACAAAAATTGGCTCTGCACCCATGTGATACAGGGCATTGCAAGTCGCAACGAAGGTCAAAGCTTGTGTAACAACCAAATCACCGCGTTGTACGCCCGCCATATAGAGTGCTGCATGTAGAGCTGCGGTGCCATTGACAGCAGCTACCGCCTTAGCACTTCCGGTGTAAGCTTCAATCTTCGATTCAAATTCATCCACAAATTTACCAACACTTGAGACAAACGTACTCTCAATGGTTTCTGTGACGTAAGCTTTCTCGTTGCCATTGAATGTTGGCGCATGCAAAGGAACAAACTCATTGGTTTGGTAAGTATCACGAACAAATTCAACTAATGATGCAGGTTTCATGCTCTCTCCTACATTTTACTGTCTAGATATTTGCCTGTTTCTTTGTGTCCAAAGTCAGGAATCATAGTAAAGAATAGCTCGACGATTTGTTCTTTACTCCACTCTCGATCTGATTTCATTTGACCAATTGTACTTTCAAATAAATTCAGTAACTCTTGCTGATACAAAGGGTCGTTTTTAATAATGCCTAGGTTTGCAAAACGCTCCATATCGAGTGTTTCTTTATCGGTAAAAAACTCTTCAAAGTCTTTCTCACCAGTAGTGTCACTAGACGTAAACAAACAAGGCCACTTGCCTTGTGATGGAAGTGTTTTCGCCAACTCACGGGCTTCATCTTCGCTTTTACAAAGATGAGGTTCGTAACCGCGTTGCTCAAGGTACTTCACAGCAATATCTGCAAATGAGATTAAGTGAAGCGCTTCACTAAGTTTAGGGAAGAAGATGTCTCTGTTTTCACCAAAAATACACGACATTAAGCATAACTCACCAGACTCTTGAGGCGTGACGAAGTAGCGTTTAATGTCATTTGGCGCCACGATAGGTTGGTTTTTCAATAGGCGTTGGTTAAAGCCGTGTAATAGGGAACCATCAGAGAATGCCACGTTAGCAAAACGTGCTGTCGAGATAGCCATCTCTTCACTTTTACGCATTAGGAACATCTCCATAATACGCTTTGATGCTCCCATCATATTCACTGGATTTGCCGCTTTATCTGTCGATACGCAAAAGTACTTCTTCACACCTGCATCGATAGACTGTTGAATGGTCTTGTCAGTATTAAACACATTCACATCAATCATGCGCATTAGTGTGTATGGATCTTTTTCACTACGTACATGCTTAAGTGCCGATAGGTTCAATACATAGTCATATTGACCGTCTGCTTTGATGAACGCATCGTACTCAATTGAACCAATATCAAGAGCAAAAGTTTGAAAGTCACCATCGATGTAACCAAAAGAGCTACGAATATCTCGAACCACCTCCACCATGTTATTTTCACTGATATCAACAACATGTAATTTATTAGGGTTGCGTTTAAAGATCTCTTTAGTAACCGCTTGGCCAATGGAGCCTGCGCCACCAAGTACAAGGAAACGGGATTCAGAAACAATACGAGATAGCTCAGCTTCATGCTGACCAATGTCCTGAGTAAACAAAGCATCGGTACGACCGATGAGACGTAGAATTGAGTTCATATTATGTGACTTTTATAGGTTAAGAATTGATTTTAAACTAACCGACCTTTAGGTAAAAGATTAGATGCTCGTAGCATAGACTTGTTGTAACTCAGCAATCGATCGCGCTTCTTCTCGTGTCATATTCAACGCATTTTCTTCTACGTTATTTCGGTTTTCAACGATTGAAGTCACCAGTTCTTTTGTCGATGAGTAACTAATGATATCTAACCCTAGAGCTTCTTTAAAACCAAAATCATTCGGTGAGCCCGTAGAGGTACACAGCGTTCCTTGCCCCCACTTTATATATTGTCGAGCGGTACTAGCACCACCTCTTCGTTGCAAGATTAGATGAGAACACGACATTATCAGAGAAGTATAGGCTACGGGAGAAATAGCAGTAACATATGAAACATCGAGAGTTTGTCGTTTAATGTGACGTAGATAGGAGATAAAAATATCTAACAAGATCCGCTGCTTCCTGTTCTTCTTATGCCAAAAAATTGTGAACTTATAATTTTCAGCTTCATTTTGATTACAAAATTCACTCAACAAGGCCTTTATCTCAGAAAAGCTTATGCTCTTTTGCTTTGTTCCAACAAGCACTCGCTTCTCTTTAGTAATCCATTTATTACCCTCTACAATAGTCTTCTCCAAAGACTGCGTTATAGATGTCGGCAGAGTATCAAAAATTACACCTGCATTGACAAACTCGATATCTGCTCTCTGTAGGGCGCTGGTAATGCGCTCATAAAACGTCTTTTCATGACCAATAAAGTTAATAATACGCTCAGAGACATATATATCATTTTGCGCAATCGCCAACTTCTTCGATGGTACAATTTTACCGTGTTTATCGATACTACGATGCCAACGGTCAATTTCGTCATCTGTAAGAAATATATAAGTTTTTTTCAGAAGGGCTGCCGAGTAATCAATGACGTTTCTTACCATCGTTGAATTGACTTGGTTTAAAGACATGAACGTAATGGTTCGAGCCTCGTCAAGCGAGCTTAAGGTGTTCTCATCATAGTTGAGGTAATCAACACCCGGAACTTTATCGATACTTCCATTATCCACACAGTCAAAAACTACAACTTTAATGCACTCAGGTGCGATGTTGGCCTTATTAATTAGAGCGTCAGCATAAAGATAAAAAAAGCGGTCGCTCTTAGTAATAAAAAATACGTTCTGGTCTTTAAACATCATTGCTTTTTTGACTCCGATAGGACGTTAATGATTTCTTGATAGACCATTGTCTGCTCTTCATCTGTCAAAGAATAAAACAGTGGTAAGCGCAGCAATCTCTCACTTTCCTGGGTTGTGAACTGATCTTGACCATCAAACCTTCCAAGTTTTACCCCTGCTGGTGATGAATGTAACGGTATATAATGAAAGACTGCCATTATACCGTGACGGCTGAGCTCATTAATTAACGTTTCACGCTGAGTTAAATCGTTTAACTTAATATAAAACATATGTGCATTGTGTACACAATCTGCTGGAATCAGAGGTAATTCGATGACCCCAGAACTTGCCAAAGGCTGCAAAGCTTTATAGTAATTATTCCAGACTGACAAACGTTTTTGGTTTATTTCATCAGCTAATGTAAGCTGCCCCCAAAGATAAGCCGATTGAATTTCACTTGGTAGTAAGCTACTCCCAATATCAACCCACGTGTATTTATCAACCATACCTCGAAAGAACTGACTTCTATTTGTGCCTTTTTCACGAATTATTTCTGCTCGTTCTACCAACTTTTCATCATTAATAAGCAGTAAACCGCCTTCACCCCCACTGGTATAGTTTTTAGTTTCATGAAAACTATACGCAGCTAAATGACCAATCGAGCCTAGCGATCTTCCTTTGTAAGTGGACATCACACCTTGGGCAGCATCTTCGATCACATAGAGTGAATGCTTGTCTGCGATTGCCATGATCGTATCCATTTCACACGCTACACCCGCGTAATGAACAGGTACAATCGCTTTAGTTCTTGACGTAATGGCTTGCTCGATAAGGTTTTCATCAATATTCATTGTATCCGGGCGAATATCGACAAATACAATTTTTGCACCACGTAGAGCAAATGCATTGGCAGTGCTCACAAAGGTATAGCTTGGCATGATGATCTCATCACCAAGCTGAACATCAATGAGAAGTGCAGCAAGTTCTAGAGCATGAGTACATGAAGGCGTTAAGAGAGACTTTACACAACCGGTTTTTTCAACAAACCACTGCTCGCATTTTTTTGCGAAGTAACCGTCTCCTGACAACTTACTTCCTGATAAAGCTTCTTGTATATATTGAATCTCTTGACCAGTCACAGGGGGCTTATTAAAAGGGATCATAATTATACTACTCATAATGGGTGTTTATTTTTTCAACGCAGAACTCGTGAAAAACGACATTAATAACTGCTATTATAACAGCATCTAACTATGCTGGCATAAACCTAATCATAATGAAAACAAACATCTCTAATGTATATCACTTTTCACTGCGTGAATGGGACTCTCAGTTTTTTAGCAAAAAAATTGGTGATGTTCAGTGGGGTATTGAAAATACTCAACTTGCTTCTGCACACAGTTACGACCTCATTACGACTCGCGTTAGCTCTTTAGAACATACAAAAATCGAAGTGCTTCAAAATCATGGGTTTGTATATTGTGACGGTGATGTTCAGCTGACCAAAGATATCCATTCAAATGATTCTGAAATAGACTTTCAAATGGCTACTCAAGAACAGTTACCTAAACTCTTAGCTATGCTTGATAACATGTACCAAATCAGTCGCTTCAAAGCACCTTGGTTTGCGACACAAGATAGAGATAGGTTTTATAAAGAGTGGCTAACTAAAGCGGTATACGGCACATTTGATGATTGCTGTTTGATTATTGCTGAAGAAGATAAGATATACGGCTTCGTAACCCTTAAAGAGTTCTCGAATTACGCACAAATCGGCTTAATTGGTGTTGGCTCTGAGTACCAAGGAAAAGGAATAGGAAAGAAGTTGCTCTTTGTTGCCGAGCAATATTTAAGGCAACGAAGCTGTACAATCTTAAATGTCTCCACTCAAACAAGTAATATCCACGCTTTGAATTTGTATACAAGATTTGGTTTCCGATTAAAGGAAACCAATCTTTGGTTCTACAAGAGGGACCAGTAGTTTAATCACTCACAACCAGGTTATTTAGGTAGGACCCATAATCATTTTTTAACATAGGTGCGGCTAGCTTCACCACCTCACTATCAGTTAGCCAACCATTACGCCAAGCAATCTCTTCTAAACAAGCAACCTTCAATCCTTGCACATTTTCAATAGTTTGAACAAACGATGATGCTTCATGAAGACTAGCGTGAGTCCCTGTATCCAACCACGCAAAGCCTCGCCCTAATAGCTGAACATTTAGATTACCTTGCTCCAAATACATTTGATTCAGTGTTGAAATTTCTAGCTCACCACGCTCGGAAGGTTGAACTTTTTTTGCTAACTCAACAACATTGTTGTCATAGAAATAAAGGCCAGTCACAGCATAATTCGACTTCGGATCTTGTGGTTTTTCTTCAATTGACACTGCTTGCATCGATTCATCGAACTCGACAACACCGAAGCGCTCTGGATCTTTTACTTGATAACCAAAGACCGTGGCACCTTGTTCGCGCTGTGCTGCTCTTTGAAGAATCGGTGTGAACCCTTGACCATAAAAAATATTGTCACCAAGAACTAAACACACTGAGTCGTCACCAATAAACTGCTCTCCAATAATAAAGGCTTGTGCGAGACCGTCCGGGGTAGGTTGAACTGCAAATTCCAAAGAAAGCCCGAAATCAGCCCCATCACCTAGCAAGCGTTTAAAGCCCTCTTGATCTTCTGGTGTCGTGATAATCAGTATTTCACGGATACCCGCTAACATAAGCACAGAAAGCGGGTAATAGATCATAGGTTTATCGTACACTGGCAACAGTTGTTTCGATACACCTCGAGTTAATGGGTATAAGCGTGTACCTGAGCCACCCGCAAGTATAATCCCTTTCATTAGCTACCCTGCCCCAGTCTTTCCATACTATATGAACCGTCTAACACTCGACCCCACCACTGCTTGTTATTCAAGTACCACTCTACTGTCTTACGAATACCTGTTTCAAAGCTTTCTTCAGGAGTCCAACCTAACTCACGCTCTATTTTAGAAGCATCGATTGCATATCGAACATCATGCCCTGGACGATCGGTGACATAAATAATTAAATCTTGATACTGCTCAACACCTTTCGGCTTATTCGGAACAAACTCTTCTAGCAACGAACAAATAGTTTCCACGACTTCAATGTTAGCTTTCTCGTTATGGCCACCGATGTTATATGTTTCACCCACCTCACCTTCAGTAACAACTTTATAAAGCGCACGAGCATGATCTTCGACATACAGCCAATCGCGAATTTGCATGCCATCGCCATACACTGGTAACGGCTTCCCATCGATCGCATTTAAAATCATTAGTGGTATCAACTTCTCAGGAAAGTGATACGGCCCATAGTTATTTGAGCAGTTAGTCACAATTGTAGGTAAGCCATAGGTTCTTAACCAGGCACGTACAAGGTGGTCACTGGAAGCTTTAGACGCCGAGTAAGGACTAGAAGGCTCGTAAGAGGTCTTCTCCGTAAATAGGTCATCAGTGCCTTCTAAATCACCATAAACTTCATCTGTCGAGATGTGATGGAACCGAAATGATGCTTTCTTTTTTGGTTCTAAATCGTTCCAATATGCTCTCACCGATTCTAGAAGTGTATAAGTGCCGACGACATTGGTTTCGATGAATGCTGCTGGCCCATCAATTGAACGATCAACATGCGACTCTGCTGCCAGATGCATGATAGCATCCGGTTGATAATGAGAAAGCACTCGATCAAGTTCAGCTCTGTTACAAATATCAACTTGCTCAAAAAAGTAACGAGGATCTGCACTCACTTCATTAAGTGACTCTAAATTCCCAGCATAAGTTAGCTTATCTAAGTTGATAACCGTATTTTGAGTATTTTCGATTATGTGACGGATAACAGCTGAGCCAATAAAGCCAGCACCACCAGTGATCAATATTTTCATAAATTTTCCTATAAAGTGCTCTTATTGAGATGCTTCATATCCATCAAGCAAGCATTGAAATTCACGTTCTTCCCAATGAATAGAGCGCTTTACCTTTTCTTTTAAGAAAGAGCGTTTTAATCGTTCCAAGTTACCATTTTTCCATGTACTACCAGCCATTCTAGTACACTTGTCGAAGTCAATAATCCAAACTCTCTTTGATGAGTCGAGCAGAATATTATGAATATTTAAGTCTGTATGATTAACTTGGGCTTGGTGCATCTTAGCGATTTCTATACCGATATCATAATATGCTTCACTAGCTAGTGATTGTTGTTCAAGTATCGCAACTAAATCTTGAGCATTGGGGATTTTTTCACTCAGCAGATCTGCCCGATAAAACAATCCATTTTTTATTGCTCTTGCTGCAATAGGCCTAGGGACATTCACCCCTTTAGACCTCAAAAGGTTTAGTAGATGGAACTCTTGGCAGCTCCGTGACTTTTGCCAGCCAACAAAGAAGTATTGATCGGATACTAGCTTACCTAATAACCCACCTCTTCTATAGTGACGCAATGCGGCTGGAAGAAATTGAGTCTGCACAAACCATGTTGTTCCACGCCCCAGCGCACTGCCTAATATACAATCTTTGTCTTCCCAATAATCAATATCAAAAATATTTTCGATATCATCATTTACTAAAGTTTCATCGAACCAAACTTTCTGAGATCCAATAGTTCTCACTTGTGTCATCTGGATAACTCCAACCTTCAGCTAAATAAGTACATCAAAAAACGAAAACTGAGCTTAAGCACACAACTTGTTCAAAACTACTGTATCAACTAGACGCGCCCGTTTTATGTGATTTTGTTTATCGATATTTGTTACTCGATAGAAGTGCTGTATTTTACATTTATCTGCACTCTCTGCATAATCTTAGGCAATTAAATTTGCGAGCGATTTTTATGCCTCTTTTTACTCAAGCACCTGAATCTGTTTGTTTTTTGCGTTTATCTGCCATCGGTGATGTTTGTCACGCAGTCGCTGCAGTGCAAGCCCTGCAAAAACAATGGCCTACGACCAAGGTCACATGGATCATTGGTAAGGTTGAAGCCCAGCTGCTAGAAGGACTAGAAGGTGTAGAGCTTATCGTCTTTGATAAGAAAGCTGGCTTTACTGGTATGAAAGCCGTCTGGAACAAGCTATCTAACCGAAAATTCGATGCTTTGGTTCATATGCAGTTAGCTTTAAGAGCGAGTTTGCTCACTCTGGGTATTAAGGCAAAACATAAAGTTGGCTTTAACTTCAAACGAGCTAAAGAGGCTCAATGGCTTTTTACAAATAAAAAAATCGAGGATATCCAATCTCAACACGTACTCGACAGCTTCTACTCTTTTATTGAGTATCTGGGTGTAGCTCGCTCTATACCTGAGTGGAACTTACCAATCGGTGCCGAGGACTTTTTGTTCGCTAAAGAGTCATTAGGTCAAAAACCTACGGTTGTCATTAGTCCTGCCGCCAGTAAGGATGAACGTAACTGGTTACCTAATCGCTACGCAGAATTTGGCGATTACGCTGTGTCTCAGGGCTATCAGGTGGTGATTTGTGGCTCGCCTGCGGAAAGGGAAGTTACTCTGGCGAAATTGATCATGGAAAATATGACTCATCCAGCTTTAAACCTGGTTGGGAAAACCTCGTTAAAACAACTTGCAGCAGTCCTCAAAGAAGCAACTATTGTTGTTGCTCCAGACTCCGGACCGGCTCACATCGCCACAACTCAAGGAACACCAGTTATCGGCTTATACGGCCACAGTAACCCTCTAAGAACGGGTCCTTACAACGATTTAGACCATGTTGTGAGTGTTTATAAGCAATATGCAGAAAAGCAACACGGAAAGCCCGCTTCTGAACTCCCTTGGAGTACTAGGGTAAAAGGCGATAACGTTATGGCTGACATCTCAGTTGAATCAGTTGTGCAATCTTTTAAAAACATCACACAAGGTAAATAACTCATGACAAGCTCAGCAAAACCAACATTAGCCGTTGCTTTGATCGTTAAAAATGAAGCAAAAAACCTCGATGCTTGCCTTAAAACAGTCGCTGATTGGGTTGATGAAATCGTCATTCTTGATTCAGGTAGTACCGATGAGACCGAACAAGTTGCTCGTCAATACACTGAAAAGCTCTATATTAATAAAGATTGGCCCGGCTTTGGCCCACAGCGACAACTTGCTCAAGAGTATGTCGAATCAGACTTTATCTTATGGTTAGATGCAGACGAACGCATTACAGATGAGCTAAAAGTAAGCATTCAACAAGCCGTCGCAAAGAATGAACCAAACACGCTTTACAACATTTGCCGCTTAAGCTGGGTATTTGGTCGCTATATCCGTCACTGTGGTTGGTATCCAGATAGAGTCGTAAGATTGTACCCAACCCAATTAACTCAATATGATGACTCACTCGTCCACGAAAAAGTGGAAATTTCCTCAGATATGAGCGTAAAAGAATTGTCTGGTGATGCTATCCACTATACCTACAACGACCTACATCACTACTTGGTAAAATCAGCAGGCTATGCTCAAGCTTGGGCTGAGCAGCGAGAGAAGCGTGGTAAAAAGAGTAGCATATTAGAAGGTATACTTCATGCTATTGCATGCTTTCTAAAAATGTATGTATTCAAAGCAGGTTTTTTGGATGGCAAGCAAGGCTTCCTGCTTTCGGTATTGTCTGCGCACTCTACCCTTGTGAAATACGCAGACCTGTGGATTAGGACAAGTACTGAGAAGCCCAAGGATTAAGTTTTTCTAGAGTCGTATTGATATCAATACGGCTCATATCCGCTTCCATTTGCTCACTTCCACCTTTTGGCGGAGAAAACGCAAGATGGCGCTTATCCGAGTTTAGAGGGCGCCAACGAAGAGGAGTAGAAGAGCGCTTACTCGGAAAGAAACCGACTGTTGGCACATCCAATGTGGCTGCAATATGCAGCGGTCCAGTAGAACCAGCAATAAAGACATTTGCACACGCAATCGAGCGGGTAAAATCAATCAAACCATCGTTCTTTGAATAAACGACACCTTTACCACCTTTCTCCACGACTAACTCAAGAAGTTGCTGCGCTTTCTCCTCTTCCCCCGGCCCTGCGGTAACTACAAGCTCGTGCGTATGCTCCAATCCAGTTAACATCGTCGCATATTGATCTAATGTTAGATTATTCGCTGATCCACCAGTTCCCGCATGAACAAACAGCCATGATTTACTAGCGTCGATATTGAGCGCTTTTGTCAATTTCTCTTTTTGTTCATCTAATGTTTCTTTTGGAAAAGTGAAGTAAGGTGCTTGAGGCTCTACCACCGAGACCGACTGTTCGTTTAAAAAAGCTCTAATAAGATCTAGGTTGTATTGGTACTCTGGCTTCGCAGACTGGGATCGCCTTTGCTTAATACGACGATTATAAAATACCTGCGCGAACTTGGTTGCTGGTGCCAATCGATACTTTATCCCAGACTTCCATACGAGCAATGCGTTGTAAGTAGTTGAAAATAGATTAATTGACGCATCAAACTGTCTAGATTTAATTGCTGCAATAAGTGACTTTTGATCAGCTTTATCTGCATTCGCGGTGCAGTCTACGATCACTTCATCAATCCATGGACAAAGTTCAGCTAATTGCACCGTATATTTAGGCACTAGAGCAGTGACATGAGCCTGAGGCATAGATAACTTTAACATCGCAAAACTTGGCCAAGCGAGCATAAAGTCACCAATTTTATCATTACGAATAACTAGAATTTTTTTCATTTCGGAGCTTACCATCTATTTTTCTCTCTCAATCATACCGACTAAGTTAGTGAAATAGGAATGTATTTGTTAGCATTAATACAGATTCACCATTTGAGAAAAAATCGTGTCAAATAAAACTCTATCGCGCGTCGTTTACCCAGGAACCTTTGACCCCATAACAAAAGGGCACTTAGACATAATAATCAGAGCTGCAAACATGTTTGATGAGATCATCATTGGTGTCGCAGCTAGCCCTTCAAAGAAAACGATGTTCTCTCTTGATGAACGTGTAGCACTGGTTCAAGAAGCGTGTATAGGTATCGAGCGGGTAACCGTTAAAGGGTTTAATGGCTTACTTGTTGACTTTGCCAAAACAGAGGCTGCAAATATTCTCATCAGAGGTCTAAGAACAACTGTGGATTTTGAGTATGAGTTTGGTTTAACCAGCATGTATCGAAAGCTGTTACCAGGAGTCGAGAGTGTATTTTTAACTCCTTCGGAAGAGTTTACCTTTCTGTCATCGACCATAGTCCGTGAAGTTGCTATCCATGGTGGGAATGTCGAGAGCTTCGTTCCAGAATGCGTATCCCAAGCGATTATAAAAAAGGTTTCTGATGAGCCTCTATAAAGCAAAATATTACCTAAAACATGTATTAATCGACTTATTACCAGCAGCGTTAATTCGTCTGTTCACGGATACTCAACTCAAAAATCACCATCCAAAATCAAGTTCAGATGTGTATCAACGAGTCGACTATTACAATAAGCTTAACTCTGTGTCGCATTTACACCACGATTTCGTACGGGTAAATCAATTCAAAAAGGATGGTGGCAATACCTACTACTTTGATCTTCTTAAAGTAATCAAAGGCTTTAATCCTACACTAAAATTTAGCTATTTGAATGGAGACATACGGCATGTACCTGAGCAGCCTACATTTGTAAAAAGCAGACCCATAGGTAGTGATAACCACAATTCCATCCTTTTAAAGCTAAACGCAATTAGGCACTTTACTTTTATCAACGACAGTTTGAGCTACAGAGAAAAGAAAGACATGGCTGTGTGGCGTGGTATTGGAATACAACTTCATAGAAAAGTGGTTATTGAACAGTTCTATAATCACGACATGTGTAATATTGGACAAACTAAACCAAAGCTCTCAGAACCTTGGGTAAAAGACTATTTGTCTATAGATGAGCAGTTGACTTACAAATTTATCCTTGCTATCGAAGGCAATGATGTCGCCACAAATCTAAAGTGGGCAATGTCCTCAAACTCACTGGTCATAATGTCGAAACCTAAATATGAAACTTGGTTTATGGAGGGACGCTTACAAAAAGGAGTTCATTACGTAGAAGTTAAAGATGACTACTCCGATTTAATTGAAAAAATGGAATACTACATCGCACACCCAGAAGAAGCTGAAAGCATTATCAAAAATGCACATATATGGGTTGACCAGTTCCGAGACAAAAAGCGCGAGCGTCTAATTTCATTATTGGTCGCAAAAAAATACTTCGATAAATCAGGACAAATGTAACCAGCCCTCTTCCCTGTCAAGCATCTATTTCTGACATTCCTTGCAGAAAAACGTGTTCCGCTGCCCTATTTTCAGCTCTTGAATCAGAGCTTCACAATTAGGGCACTTTTCGCCTGCTTTGCCATAAACTTGTAGCTCTTGGGCGAAATACCCCGGCTTGCCATCTGCTTGTGCGAAATCTTTTAGGGTAGTACCACCTTGCTTGATGGCGGTGGAGAGCACTTGTTTGATCTCTTTGGCCAACAATACCCACTCTTCTTTTGTCACTTTGCTTGCAGAACGCAAAGGGCTAATACGTGAAGCAAATAGCGCTTCGTTGGCGTAGATATTTCCGACACCCACCACCACTTTGTTGTCCATGATAAATTGCTTAACGGCGACTTTACGTTTTTCTGCCTTCTCGGCTATGTAGTCGGCGTTGAAGTCGTCAGTGAGCGGCTCAGGGCCAGATCCCTGTAGCATAGGATGCGTTTCGTCAGGCGCCGACCATAGCCAAGCGCCAAAGCGACGAGGGTCGTTGTAGCGTAATACTTTGCCATTGGTGAGCTTAAGATCCACGTGATCGTGTTTGGCTGCCGGGAAGTCCGCGTCTAATACGCGCAGTGAGCCAGACATACCAAGGTGAACAATGGCAGTACCGGTATCCGTTTCAATCAGTAGGTATTTAGCACGACGCGAGATAGAGCGAATCACCTGCCCTTCTAATGCTTTTAGCTCTTGTGGGATATCCCAACGCAGCTTAGGCGTGCGAAAAGTAAGCGTTTTAATGGTCTCGCCGACTAAATGAGGTGAGATCCCCATACGGCTTACTTCGACTTCGGGTAATTCAGGCATAATCTAGTCGTCCGATTTAGAGGAGTGGTTAGCGTTAAAGCTTGGAAACAGGTAGCTCTCTTCAATAGACACCGCCAACCACTGATCATTCCAGTTTTTTAACAACCAGAACTCAGGCAATTGATAATAGGTAATACGCTGGGGCTCTTCTTGGTCTTGATACCATACTTCGATGGTGTGTGGTGCATTTAACCGAGGCGTAAGGTCTGTGTAGGTCTGTGAGTCGACTTCCGTGCCCACAAGCTCTTTCCAACGTTGAGACAACTCTTGTGCATTGGTAGCTTGAGGGAAGTCCGTACCTTTAAACAGGTAAACCCATTGATTATCTTGTTGAATGACGGACCACTTAGCAAAGTGCAACGCTTGAAGCTCTGCTGTTGGGTTCAGGAGATAAGGATAAGGGCTATCAACCTGCGGTTCAGGCTCGATAAGGTACGCTTTGATCAATGTTGGAAGGTTTAGCACGCCAATAAAAGCGATCACACTGAACATGAGTATGTTGTTCCACCGGCGTCCACGATATCTCATCTGATTCTGCTCATCTAACCTATTGAACATTCAGTATATCGTGAAAGTGGCAATACTTTCTATGTTGCGCAGTTTTCTGTCTATCAGGTGCTATATCAAGCAAGAGCAATTGAGTTGCTCAAATTTTAGATATAAAAAAACCCAGCGATTAAACTGGGTTTTTCAATTCTTTCTTCTACTGAAGAAGAGCAAAAAAAGCATCAATTACTTGATTTTAGCTTCTTTGTACATAACGTGTTGGCGAACTACTGGATCAAACTTTTTGATCTCAAATTTGCCTGGCATGTTACGCTTGTTCTTATCAGTTGTGTAGAAGTGACCAGTACCTGCAGAAGATACTAGACGAATTTTCTCACGAATGCCTTTAGCCATTGCTTAATTCCTCTTAAACGTTTTCGCCACGTGCACGGATATCAACAAGAACAGCATCGATGCCTTTCTTATCAATGATACGCATGCCTTTAGCAGTTAGACGTAGTTTAACAAAACGTTTTTCGCTCTCTACCCAGAAACGATGAGTTTGTAGGTTCGGCAGAAAACGGCGCTTAGTAGCATTGCGTGCGTGTGAACGGTTGTTACCCGTTACTGGACGCTTACCAGTTACTTGGCATACTCGGGACATGAATGTCTTCTCCAATCGTTTCAGCTCGATATCAACCTTGGTGGCCGAACCTCTCTATCAATTAAAATAGAAGGTAAAAACCGTTATGGAAAATCCATACAAGGCTATCAAAGGTCGCGCATTATACTAACTTGACACGCATTGCTCAAGACCCGAACAGATCCTTTTTACGGATTTCGTGATCTTTTTTTGTGCAGCGCAGCTTGCTTGAGTAATCAGAGCTGATTTTAGGTCTAAAAATGTGGGCGGAATAATAGCAGATTTAACGCAACTAACAACCTAAAATGTGATTCAAATCCATCCACGCTCTGCAAAAGAGACAACTTCGCCATCTCCAACGACAAAATGGTCGAGAACTCGGATGTCCACCAGCGCTAATGCATCGGTTAATCGGCGTGTAATCCGTCTATCCGCTTGGCTAGGCTCCGCGACACCCGAAGGATGGTTATGAGCCAAGATTAATGCCGCCGCATTGTGGTGAAGTGACCGTTTAACCACTTCCCGCGGGTAAACCGATGCGGCATCGATGGTTCCTTCAAACATCGCCTCGTCCTTTATTACCCTATTTTGGTTATCGAGGAACAATATATAGAAGGCTTCTCGCTGGCGATCACGCAACATGCTCGAAAGATACAACTTAGTATGACTAGGGCTCGTGAGCGCATCTCCACGAGATAACGTCTCTGCTAGATAGCGCTGCGTCATCTCTAACACAGCCTGTAATTGAACATACTTGGCCTGACCCATCCCTTTATGGGCACAAAACTCTTCCTGCGTTGCTGAAAAAAGGTGACGGAGTGAGCCAAAGTCTTTGATCAACTTGTCAGCGAGTTCCAACACGTTCATTCCTTGTGTCCCTGTTCGCAGAAATATCGCGAGCAGTTCCGCATCACTCAAAGAATCAGGCCCTCGACTCAATAACTTTTCTCTCGGCATCGATTCGGCAGGCATTTTATCTATTGGCATATAAAAGCTAATCACTAGTCATGAACACGACCCACCACCTTAATGAGATCGTAATCAGAGATCCTTCGATAGAGACAAAAGGAAACGAGTCACTAACAAAACCGTGTAATTGATAAGTTTGATAACACCAACTTGATGAGCGTCAAATCTGTTCTAATTCTGCTTCTAGGCACTAATCCTTTGTTCTGATATCGTAAGTCCCAGAGAAATTAAGGAACAGAATCATGCAAACATTGGTTAATCAACTGGATAACGCTGACCTGCAAGGCCTAGCTGGGAAAAAAATCCTACTTGGCGTTAGTGGTGGTATCGCTGCGTATAAATGTGCCGAACTGACTCGACGCTTAATTGAGCGTGGGGCGCAAGTACAAGTCGTGATGACAAATGCAGCCAAGGAGTTCATCACTCCTCTCACCATGCAAGCCGTCTCTGGAAGGCCAGTGTCTGATAGTTTGCTTGATCCTGCTGCTGAGGCTTCCATGGGGCACATTGAGCTCGCAAAGTGGGCTGACTTGGTATTACTAGCGCCGGCCACCGCTGATCTGATTGCTCGTATGACGGCGGGCATGGGTAACGACCTACTGACCACTTTGGTTTTAGCAACCGATGCGCCAGTTGCGGTATCTCCAGCAATGAACCAACAAATGTACAGCCACCCTGCCACTCAAGAGAACATCGCGACACTAAAA
>NZ_JADDYK010000116.1:110295-125419 GCF_015163615.1 Vibrio sp. OPT18 | reverse complement strand
CGTCGTGGTTGTGAGGTTTGGGGCCCGGCGGCTGGCGAGCAAGCGTGTGGTGATGTCGGTATGGGTCGTATGTTAGAGCCAATGCAGTTAGTGCACCGTTGTGAAGACTTCTTCCAACCTAAGCCGCTTACTGGCCGTTCTGTGCTTATTACTGCAGGCCCGACTCGTGAAGCGATTGACCCTGTGCGTTACATTACCAACCACAGCTCAGGCAAGATGGGCTATGCACTGGCTGAAGCTGCAGCGAAACAAGGTGCAACGGTGACTCTAGTCAGCGGCCCTGTATCACTCGCGACACCAAACAAGGTTAATCGTATCGATGTCGACAGCGCTCAACAGATGTTTGATGCGGTTGCAGCAAACGCTTCTCAACATGATATTTTCATCAGCTGCGCCGCGGTTGCCGATTATCGCCCTGAGACCATCGCAGACCAAAAGCTTAAAAAGGTCGATGGTAAAGACGACATGACCATTCAAATGGTTAAAAACCCAGACATCGTCGCTTCTGTCGCTTCGATGACCGAAGGACGCCCATTTACTGTCGGCTTCGCAGCAGAAACTCAAGATGTTGAGAAATACGCACGCGGCAAACTGGAAAGAAAGAACCTCGACATGATTTGCGCCAACGATGTCTCTGTCGAAGGTCAAGGCTTCAATAGCAATAGCAATGAGCTACACCTTTATTGGAAAGGCGGCGATAAATCTCTGCCACTGGAAAGCAAAGACACTCTTGGTTTCCAGCTCCTCGCTCAGATCCAACAGCTTATTGATGCATAAACACACAAATTTGCTCTGACAATCTGCTGACACCTCTCGATTCTGTTGACCTAGGGCTCACAAAACTAGGAAACAGAATTGAATGGTGTTTATAATCCTTCTTCACTCAATCCTCATCTTTAGGAAAGGAAGTAAATAGATGGCTGGTACTCGAAAATCAAACCGTCGTGAAGAAATCCTACAAGCTCTCGCACAAATGTTGGAATCGACCGAAGGTGCTTCTCGTATCACAACGGTAAAGTTGGCCAAGCAAGTTGGTGTTTCTGAAGCTGCGTTATACCGCCACTTCCCAAGCAAAGCCCGCATGTTTGAAGGCCTGATCGAGTTCATTGAAGAAGCGTTGATGTCTCGAATCAACCGTATTCTGGATGAAGAGAAAGACACGCTAGAGCGCATACGCCTAGTACTACAACTTATCTTAGTTTTCTCGGAACGTAACCCAGGCCTGACTCGAATTTTATCTGGTCATGCTCTAATGTTTGAAAATGAACGCCTGCGTGATCGCATCAACCAACTTTTCGAACGCATTGAGACGCAACTTCGCCAGATCCTGCGTGAAAGAAAGCTTCGTGAAGGGAAATCATTCCCGGTTGATGAGAAAATCTTAGCCGCTCAACTGCTCGGTCAAGTTGAAGGCAGCTTGAATCGATTTGTTCGCTCAGACTTCAAATATCAACCAACAGAAAATTTTGATGCTTATTGGGCTCTGCTAAGCGCTCAGATTAAGTAGCAATCAAATTAAGTAGCAATCAAATCTTAAGTGATGGTTATGACGACGAAAACTTCTCCGACAAACAGCACTGCACAACACGTTATTACTAAGCCACCCTTTACTCTGGCGTTACTCCACCCTAAATACTGGGGAGTATGGTTCGGTTTTGGGTTATTGGCGCTTATCGTTAACGTTCTCCCTTATCGCCTCTTACTGCTGTTAGGCCGATCGTTAGGCTCTTTGGGTGCTCGCTATGGTAAAAAGCGCGTCGCGGTAGCAACACGTAACTTGGAGCTCGCCTTCCCAGACAAGCCAGCAGATGAAGTCGCGGCAATGGTCAGTGAGAACTTTAAGAACACCGGTATGGCACTCATCGAAACCGGCATTACCTGGTTTTGGCCGACGTGGCGTTTCAAGCGAATCCTAGTAGATAAAGATACCCAAGCACTGCGTACGCACAAAGCCAACGGTAAAGGTGTTCTTCTATGCTGTGTGCATGCCTTAAACCTAGAGATCACTGCGCGAGCAATGGCCGTTCTTGGTATTTCTGGTTTAGGTGTTTATCGCCCGCACAACAACCCAGCTTACGAGTTCATTCAATACCGTGGTCGTACTCAGAACGGCAACCGCCTTATCCACCGTAAAGACGTGAAGCGTATGATTCGAATCCTGCGTCAGGGTGAGATCCTTTTCTACCTACCGGATCATGACTACGGTCGTAACAAGTCTGTGTTTGTGCCTTTCTTCGCGGTAGAAGATGCATGTACCACAACAGGCACCAGTATTCTGGCTTACACTAGCCGATGTGCACTTGTTCCGGGGTCTGGTTTTAGAAATGCCGATGGCAAGTATGAGATCATGGCCGATGAGTCAATTGAAGATAACTATCCACAAAAAGATGAGAAAGCCGCCGCTGCCTACATGAACAGCTACCTTGAGAAGATTATCTTAAGAGCACCAGAACAGTGGATGTGGCTACACAAACGCTTTAAGACCATGGAAGACCCAGAAGCTGAGCGCGGCATTCGTTATAAGTAGAGTCGCCGCTACCAGTAAATACTTCTGAACCAAAAGAAAAGGGGCTGATGATTCATCAGCCCCTTGTGCATTCTATAGCTATAACAAATTGTATTAGATGCCGTATTGAGCGCGGTAGGCTTTTACAGATTCTAGATGTGCTGCGTCGGTGCCTTTCTCTTCAAGGAAAGTAACCAAGTCAGTCAGGCTAACAATTGAGATGATTGCACAACCGAAGTCACGCTCAACTTCTTGAATCGCAGACAGCTCGCCTTTGCCCTTCTCTTGACGGTCGATAGCAACAAGCACACCCGCTAAATCAGCGCCGTTAGCTTGGATGATTTCCATCGACTCACGAATCGCAGTACCTGCCGTGATCACGTCGTCCACTAACATAATGCGACCTTCAAGCGCGCTACCGACAAGGTTGCCACCTTCACCGTGGTTTTTCGCTTCTTTACGGTTAAAACAGTAAGGCGTATCTACATCGTGGTGATCTGCCAGTGCAACCGCTGTCGTCGTTGCAATTGGGATACCCTTGTATGCAGGACCAAATAGTACATCAAACTCAATACCTGAATCTGCCAATGCTGCTGCGTAGAAGCGACCTAAGCGTGCTAGGTCACGACCTGTATTAAACAATCCAGCATTGAAGAAGTAAGGGCTCTTACGGCCAGACTTTAAAGTAAACTCACCAAACTTAAGTACTTCTTTCTCTAGTGCAAATTCAATAAATTCACGTTGATATGCTTTCATGTTTTTCCTCTACGTTTATTCAATAAAACTTAACTTACGCTCTGCACTACTCTTTCGAGTTTTACAGACAAAAAAATAGCCCCTTAAAAAAGGAGCTATCTAAAAACTATTCTGCTAACGCCGACTTCTGCGCTTCAACAATATCAGCAATACCCTTATTCGCCAGGGCTAAAAGCTGCATCAGCTCTTCGTGGCTGAACGGTTCGCCTTCTGCTGTGCCTTGAATCTCAATCATCTTACCGTCTTCCGTCATTACAACGTTCATATCGGTGTCGGCTGCTGAGTCTTCAACGTACTCAAGGTCACACAGTGCTTGTGCACCAACGATGCCCACTGAAACTGCCGCTACGTGGCCTTTCATTGGGTTCTTTTTCAGTTTGCCGCTTGCTAGTAGGCTGTTGATAGCGTCAGCCATTGCAACGCTTGCACCTGAGATAGACGCAGTACGAGTACCGCCGTCTGCTTGGATAACATCACAATCGACAGTGATCATGATTTCACCCATTACTTTCAGGTCAACAACAGCACGTAGGCTACGAGCGATCAGACGTTGGATTTCCATCGTACGACCACCTTGCTTGCCGCTCGCCGCTTCACGACGGTTACGAGTGTGCGTCGCACGTGGCAGCATGCCGTATTCAGCTGTAACCCAACCCTTTCCTTGGCCTTTTAACCAACGCGGCACGTTTTCTTCTACCGTCGCATTACATAGAACTTTAGTGTTGCCGAACTCAACTAATACAGAACCTTCAGCATAAGCTGTGTAGTTACGAGTAATTTTAATTGGACGAATTTGATCTACAGCGCGGTCATTTGGACGCATTGGTATCTACCTTATTAACAGTCTGAAGTGATTTACTATCGAAAGAGTGCATCACCTAAGAAAGGGGTGAGACAGTTTTGATTGGGGCAAGATTATATAGCAGTTTATCGTGCAAAGCTATCCATCATGAAAGGCGGCAGGCTTCGAGAGTACACCATATCGTGATACTATGCGTGCGCGTTATTTTCAGAATGATAAAAGACAGGAAAATTCGATGATTTATAGTATGACCGCGTACGCACGCAAAGAAGTAAAAGGCGATTGGGGTACAGCAGTATGGGAAATCCGTAGTGTAAACCAACGCTACCTAGAAACTTACTTCCGTATGCCTGAACAGTTCCGTGGTTTAGAACCAATCTTGCGTGAGCGTTTCCGTAAGCGTCTAGCGCGCGGTAAGGTTGAATGTAACCTACGCTTTGAAGCAAACCCTGCTGCAAAGGGAGAACTAAGCATTAACGAAGGTTTGGCTCAGCAAGTAATCAATGCGGCGAACCAAGTAATGACGATGACTGGCGAAGAGAGCCGTTTGAACCCATTCCAAGTCATGAACTGGCCTGGTGTGATGGAAACGCCAGAGCAAGACATGGATGCTATCAACAAAGACCTGCTAGACGCATTCAACGATGCTATCGCAGAGTTCATTGATGCTCGTGCTCGTGAAGGTGAGAACATGAAGGCGCTCATCGTACAGCGCTTAGATGCAATCACTGAAGAAGTAGTGAAAGTTCGTGCACGCATGCCTGAGATCCTAGAGTGGCAACGTGAGCGTCTTCTTACCAAATTTGAAGATGCGAAAATAGAACTTGAAGGTTCTCGTGTTGAGCAAGAGCTTATCCTACTGGCGCAGAAGTCAGACGTAGCAGAAGAGCTAGACCGTCTAGATTCTCACGTGAAAGAAGCAAATGCAGTACTGAAGAAAGGTGGCGCTTGTGGTCGTAAACTAGACTTCATGATGCAAGAGTTCAACCGTGAGTCAAACACGCTAGCGTCTAAGTCTATCAGCACAGACATCACTGCATCAGGCGTAGAGCTTAAGGTTCTTATCGAACAGATGCGTGAGCAAATTCAAAACATTGAGTAACAGTCTGTAAGCTAAACACGATAAAGAGTAATCAGCCTAATCTGTGTTGATTAACTAACAGTGTTGATTAGATCAAAAGGAGCTCCTATTTTTAGGGGCTTTTTTTGTGGATATAGTAATGACAATCAGGGTTAGTCAGTAAGTTGGTAGTTACGCAGAAGATTTACTTAGAGCAAAAGATAGATACAGCGATAGATAGAACGAGATAACGGACGTAAAACAGGATTTTTGAATATTTAGAGAGGGTATTACAAGTGAAGGAGAGTATTACGGTAAAACTGAGGGGGAAACAGATTTGAGGAGAAAGTGACGCAAGTTGCTAATGCAACCTGCGCCGACTTAAAATCTTATAGAGCTACAACGTTTGCAGCTTGAAGACCTTTTTGGCCTTGCTCTACTTCGAAAGACACTTGTTGGCCTTCTTTAAGAGTCTTGAAACCTTCAGAAGCGATTGCACGGAAGTGTACGAATACGTCAGCGCCGCCGTTGTCTTGAGTTAGGAAACCGAAGCCTTTCTCTTCGTTAAACCATTTTACTACGCCGTTTACTTTGTTAGACATGATGTGTCCCTTATATAAAAATAAAAAATTAATCGCCAAAAGTGCGATGCGCTGAAAGCTTGAATTATTTAATGTATCTATGAAGCTAAGGGAAACACTGAGAATAACAATGAAGCAATACTAAGGGTTTTACTTTACAACTGGATGTTTCATTTAATAACCCTGAGAACAGAGCGACGCCATTCTTGGTGATCTGAGCCTGCTTGTAAAGCGTTATTTGGACAATTTGATGTTTTTTTGTTCAATCGACTTAAATTAAAAGCCCAATGATATCGTTGGGCTTCATTTATAAAACTTTAACCTTCAAAGTGTTACTCATCTGGCTGCTTGGTTCTAAGGTCTACATACGGCCAATAATGATGTCCAACACGAATCAACAATGTTGCCGCGGCCAAGATAAATGCCGCTAAAGATAACCAAACGATCAATACCGCATCGAGTTCTTTCATGCCCAAAGTGATGTAACGAGCAATCGCCATCATCGCGATATAGATCGGGTATCGCACAGGGATCTTACCGTTCATCACAAACTGCTGAACCATCGCCAACACTTCTAAATAGATGAACATCAGCAGAATGTCGGTCAATTGCACTCGGCGTTCAGCGAAGACATGCATGAACTCTTCGACCATCGCAAACAAGGTCGCGAGCGTGATCGCCACCAGCAATACCGCTTCCATAATGTGGAATACTTTTAAAAACGGCTTACTAAAAGATCTAGGTAAGTTAGAAGGCATATTCACTCTTCAAAAAATAATTAATCCAGTCTCTACAATAGCATGCATCAATATAAGTCGCGTACTGTCAAAGCATCGACTTTAGGATAACGCCATCAATTCATCGGTAGCCAACATTAAGAGGCAACAGTAAAAAGCGACAGATACAAAAATGGCCCCACATTCACTGCAGAGCCATCTGTTTGTCTTTTACTTAGCGACTTCTTAGTGGCTAATAGCCTTAAAGCAGAATCAGGTAAGTTAAGAACACCACACACAGTCCGTAGATAAGCGGGTGTACTTCTTTGCGCTTACCTGCCACAACCATTGTGAATGCGTAGCTGATGAAGCCCATCGCCATACCGTTCGCTGGAGAGAAGCTTAGCACTGTGAACATGATGGTAAAGAAGGCTGCAATGCGTGACTCTTTCTTTTCCCAGTTAATCTGACCAAGGCGACCTACCATGTAGATGCCAACCACGACCATCGCCGGTGCAACCATTGCAGCCGAGAAGATAGAGAAGATTGGGTATAGGAACAGCGAGATTAAGAACAGACCAGCCACCATAACTGCTGCCAAGCCCGTTTTCGCACCTTGAGAAGACGCAATGCCAGACTCAGAGAATGCGGTAATTGATGTAGTACCAAGAATAGAGCCAATCACAGTACCGCCCGCATCCGCTACTAGAGCCGATTTCGCGTTTGGCACCTTGCCGTCTTTATCGATGATACCCGCATCGCGGCCAACACCAACAATCGTGCTCAAGCCATCGAAGAAGTCGACAATCAGGAATATAAGCACGATGAACAATAGGTCGAACATTTTCTCTGGCGTGAAAGCAGAGAAATCAAAGATAGCGCCAAAGCTGCCAGCCATACTTGGTGGCATAGCAATAAACTGTTCTGGGATTGGTGCGTTTGAAGTGCCCATGAAGACGTCAGCAAGAATCGTCAACACAATAGCTGAAACGAACGAGATGAACGTTGCTAGCTTGATGTCACGAACCATACAACCCAATGCGATAAAGATGCTCACATAAGCAATGATCACTTTTGGATCGGAAATGTCGCCTAAGCCAACCAATACGAATGGGTTAGAAACGATAATGCCCGCATTCTTAAGACCTAAGAAAGCAATGAACAGTCCGAGAGACACGGTAATCGCCAACTTCAAATCTTCAGGAATCGATTCAATCATCGATTTACGAATATTAGTTAACGAGAACGCGAGGTACAGGATACCTGACAGGAAGATGCCGAACAGCGCCTCATTCCAAAGTACTGCGACTGAACCACTTAATAGTAAGCCTTTGAAGAAGCCGTTCATGCTCATGCCCGGCGCAAGCATCACTGGGTAGTTGCCCCAAATGCCCATGATTAGGGTTGCGATAGCCGCAGACAGAGCTGTTGCAGTAAACACGGCACCTTTGTCCATGCCTGGAATATCACCCAAAATTGCTGGGTTAACCGCCAGAATGTAACTCATCGCCAAGAAAGTAATGAAACCCGCGTACAGCTCAGTGCCAATCGTGGTTTTTCTTTCAGTGATTTTAAACATCGAATCAAGCGAGCCAGAGGTGTTCTGGGCTTTCAGGGTGGAATCGGTACTCACAACAAAACCTATGCAATAAATTAAGAATTTGGTGATTCAAATGCTGTGAGAATAGAGAGGTCTCTACACTAAAAACTGTAGTCACCAAGGTAGGCTCGGTAGTAGAAACATCTAGTCCATATCACTAGATATATACAGCATTTAATCGTTTGCGCGGATTGTAAGGATTGAGATTAAAACTTCAACAAATTTTGTCCAGATCACATAAAAAAGTACCGATGACGGGTCATTACATTTATACAAAGATCTTTGAGAAGATCATTTGCTGATAAATAACGATCAAGTCAGTTGTTCTCAATCATCTAAATATGCTACTCTTCGCCTCCATTTTTCTGACCTAATTTTCACCAGTTGCTTCTATTAGTTTTACTCGTTATCTCTTTATAGACGTAACCAACGGAACAACAATTAGAGTCAGTGCTATCTTTTAAAGTGTAGGTTTATTGCCTTCACTCAATCCAACCAACAGTGGAAATATACAGATGGGCAAAGGTACTCTTTACATCGTATCTGCACCTAGTGGCGCAGGTAAGTCGAGCTTGATCTCAGCAATGCTAGAAACCAATCCAACCTACGCAATGAAGGTATCTGTTTCACACACCACTCGCGGTATGCGCCCTGGTGAAGAAAATGGTGTTCACTACCACTTCGTAGAGAAGCATCATTTTGAAGACCTAATTACTAAAGGTGAATTCCTAGAGTACGCTGAAGTGTTCGGCAACTACTACGGTACTTCACGCGTTTGGATTGAAGAAAACCTAAACCGCGGTATCGATGTATTCCTAGATATCGACTGGCAAGGTGCTCGTCAGATCCGTGAACAAATGCCTCAAGCGAAGAGTGTCTTCATTCTTCCACCATCAAATGGTGAACTAGAGCGTCGTTTGAATGTTCGCGGTCAAGACAGCGACGAAGTTATTGCGAAACGCATGAGCGAAGCAAAATCAGAGATTTCTCACTATGCAGAATATGATTATGTGATCGTGAATGACGACTTTGATGCAGCCCTAATGGACTTCAGAGCTATCATTCGTGCGGAGCGCTTAAAAGAAGATAAGCAAGCAGCGAAATACAGCGGCATGCTTACAGCACTACTGGCGGAATAATCTCTGATACCAATCGTAGTAAACAACTGGTCATTCTAGCTTGTGAAAAAGCCTGATAACGTCGTTAGAATTTTTGATTGTAGGGTCACTACTTATCGAAAAATTCTGCCTTGTTCTCAAACTTTTTTTCGGCGCTATCTCTGAACACTTATTTACTGTGATTGGTATAACTGGATTTTCCATTGAGATAAGTATACGGTGATCTAGAAAGTCTCTAGTTAAACTTGTATACTTTCTCGTCATCAAAAATTTATTAGTTAATTACTATTTGGAGTCCTCATGGCACGCGTAACTGTTCAAGACGCTGTTGAAAAAGTTGGCAACCGTTTCGACCTAGTTCTTATTGCGGCTCGCCGCGCACGTCAAATGCAAACTGGCGGTAAAGATTCACTAGTGCCTGAAGAAAACGATAAGCCAACGGTTATCGCTCTTCGCGAAATCGAAGAAGGTCTTATCACTAAAGACGTACTAGATGCTCGTGAACGTCAAGAGCAACAAGAGCAAGAAGCGGCTGAACTTGCAGCAGTAAGCAGCATCGCTCACACTCGTTAAGAACGTCATTCGAACTAATTAACCTTCCGGGCCTTTAATTTGTATCTATTCGATAGCCTCAAAGACGTTGCCCAAGAATACCTAACAGAGCCTCAAATTGAGGCTCTGCGTCAATCTTATGTGGTAGCGAGAGACGCCCATGAAGGGCAAACCCGCTCAAGCGGTGAACCATACATTATCCACCCTGTAGCTGTTTCAAGAATCCTGGCAGAAATGCGTCTGGATATCGAAACCCTGCAAGCTGCTCTGCTTCATGATGTCATCGAAGACTGTGATGTCACTAAAGAAGATCTAGAGGAAAAGTTTGGCAATACCGTTGCTGAATTGGTTGATGGTGTATCTAAGCTGGATAAGCTTAAATTTCGTGATCGCAAAGAAGCGCAAGCAGAGAACTTCCGCAAGATGGTTCTCGCCATGGTGCAAGACATCCGCGTTATCTTGATCAAATTAGCTGACCGTACTCACAACATGCGCACGCTTGGGGCACTTCGTCCTGACAAAAAGCGTCGTATTGCTCGTGAAACCCTAGAGATTTATTCTCCACTAGCTCACCGTCTTGGTATTCATAACATCAAGACCGAACTAGAAGAGCTGGGCTTTGAAGCCCTCTATCCTAACCGTTATCGCGTACTTAAAAACGTAGTGAAAGCTGCGCGTGGTAACCGTAAGGAAATGATCCAACGTATCCATAGCGAAATTGAAGGCCGCCTTGAAGAAGTCGGTTTACCTGCTCGCGTACTTGGTCGTGAAAAGAACCTGTTCTCCATCTACAACAAGATGAAAACCAAAGAGCAGCGCTTCCACACCATTATGGACATCTACGCTTTCCGCGTCGTGGTTGATACCCCAGATACTTGTTATCGCGTACTTGGTCAGGCTCACAGCCTGTACAAGCCTCGCCCTGGCCGCATGAAAGATTACATTGCGGTACCAAAAGCCAACGGCTACCAATCTCTGCACACGTCAATGATCGGCCCTCACGGGGTGCCAGTTGAGGTTCAGATCCGTACTGAAGATATGGATCAAATGGCAGACAAAGGTGTCGCGGCACACTGGTCTTACAAAGGCAACGGCTCACGCAGCAGTAATGGCACAACCGCACAGGTTAAAGCACAACGTTGGATGCAGAGCTTACTTGAGCTGCAACAAAGCGCGGGTAACTCATTCGAATTCATTGAAAACGTTAAGTCTGATCTGTTCCCAGATGAGATCTTCGTGTTCACGCCGAAGGGTCGCATTGTCGAACTTCCGGCAGGCGCAACAGCGGTCGATTTTGCTTACGCGGTGCATACCGATGTCGGCAACATGTGTGTAGGTGCTCGTGTAGACATGAACCCTTACCCACTCAGCAAATCGCTGAAGAACGGTCAAACCATTGAGATCATCAGTGCTCCGGGCGCACGTCCGAATGCAGCATGGCTCAACTACGTGGTGACATCACGTGCACGTACTAAGATCCGCCAGGTTCTAAAAACCATGCGTCGTGAAGAGTCGATCACGCTAGGCCGCCGTTTACTGAATCATGCACTTGGCGAACACTCTATTGCCGATATCGGCCAAGAGAATCTAGAACATGTATTGTCCGACTTACGCCTAGAAAGTGTTGAAGACTTACTGGCGTCGATTGGTCTTGGTGAGCTGATGAGTATCGTTATTGCTCGTCGCCTGCTTGGTGATGCTGACGAACTGACTGAAGTAGAAAACAACAGCGACACACCGAGGAAGAAACTTCCGATCCGTGGTGCTGAAGGTCTGCTACTGACGTTCGCTAACTGTTGTCACCCGATTCCAGATGATCACATCATTGCTCATGTATCTCCAGGTCGTGGCCTTGTGGTTCACCGTGAAACGTGTCCAAACGTTCGTGGTTACCAGAAAGAACCAGACAAATACATGGCGGTTGAATGGTCTGACGATTACGACCAAGAGTTCACCGCTGAGCTTCAGGTTGATCTGCAGAACCACCAAGGTGCACTGGCTGAGCTAACTAATGTTATCTCGAAAACAGGCTCTAACATTCACGGTATTTCAACCGAAGAACGTGATGGACGCCTGTACACAGTGACAATCTTGCTGACCACCAAAGATCGTGTTCACCTTGCAAGTATTATGAAGAAGCTACGTGTGATGCCACACGCGCTGAAAGTAAGACGTCGTAAGAACTGATCAAAATAAAGATGAGGGATTCGAGATGGCGAGATGCGAAGAGCAAAAGACTTCGTGACTCACCATCTTGGCTCCACATCTTTTTTAATCTTTTAGTATCTCGATAGATAAAGCAGATGAGAGATACGAGTCTCGAGATGCGAAGAGCAAAAGCTTTTCACCACTCAACTCTTCGTATTTCGAGTCTGCTTTAATTTTATATATTGCTTTAATCTTTTCGAATCTCGTTTACCCGCATCTGCTCTTCATTCCTTCGAATCTCGATTACCCGCACCCCGCATCTGCTCTTCATCCCTTCGAATCCCATTAACTCGCACCCCGAACCTGCTCTTAATCTCTTCGTATCTCGTTTACTCGCATCCCGTATCTGCTCCTAATCTGCTCTTTCGCTTTATCCTGTACAAAAATCCAGTAAAATGCTTGAATAGATTATCTCTCTTACGTTTATGAGCCTTGTTATGTCACAGCTTTTATCTGCTATCCCTCTCAACTCTTTATCTGGAGTCGGCGCAAAAGTCGCAGAGAAACTGGAGAAGGTTGGGCTTAACAACGTACAAGACTTGCTGTTTCACCTCCCTTTACGCTACGAAGATAGAACACGTATCTATCCGATCGTAAAACTGCACGCAGGCTTATGGGCTGCAGTGCAAGGCAAGGTGATGCACGTCGATACCATTTTCGGTAAACGTAAGATGCTCGCAGTAAAGATCAGCGATGGTAACGGCACTATCACGCTGCGCTTTTTCAACTTTACTGCAGGAATGAAGAATAACTTTGCCGAAGGCAAGCAAGTGCATGCCTATGGTGAGATCAAGCGCGGTAATATGGGGCTTGAGATTGTTCACCCTGACTACAAGTTCTTTGCACCACGGCAGCAGCCAGATGTTGAAGCGAACCTCACTCCAGTGTACCCAACCACCGAGGGGTTAAGACAAGTCACGCTGCGTAACCTTACCGATCAAGCGCTCGATCTGATAGACAAAGCGGCGGTTAACGAGCTGCTCCCATCAGGTTTATACGACCACCAAATCACCCTAGCGCAAGCATTGCATACCATTCACAGACCACCTCCGGGCATTGACCTAGAGCTATTTGATGAAGGTAAACACCCTGCGCAGCTGCGCCTGATTATGGAAGAACTACTGGCTCAAAACCTATCGATGCTGTCTGTTCGTAGTAAAGGGCAACAAGACAAGGCGATGCCTTTTCCTCCAGTGAATACTCTGAAAGATAAGTTGTTGGCTCAGCTGCCGTTTTCTCCAACCAATGCTCAAGCACGGGTGACTAAAGAGATCGAAGCCGACCTTGAAAAGCCGCACCCTATGATGCGTTTAGTGCAAGGTGATGTAGGCTCAGGTAAAACCTTAGTCGCTGCACTCGCGGCGGTTCGCGCACTAGAACATGGTCAGCAAGTAGCCCTGATGGCACCAACTGAACTATTAGCCGAGCAGCACGCAATCAACTTTGCTAACTGGTTTGAAGCAATGGGTATCCAAGTCGGTTGGCTCGCAGGTAAACTCAAAGGCAAAGCTCGTGAAACCGAACTGGCGCATATTGCCAGTGGCGAAGCACAAATGGTGGTCGGTACTCATGCTCTATTCCAAGAGCATGTCGAGTTCAAAAACCTTGGTTTAGTCATCATTGATGAGCAACACCGATTTGGTGTTCACCAGCGATTAGAGCTGCGAGAGAAAGGCGCCAAACAAGGCTATTACCCACATCAGTTGGTGATGACCGCAACACCGATTCCGCGAACGCTGGCCATGACCGCCTATGCCGACCTCGAAACCTCAATCATTGATGAGCTACCACCGGGACGAACACCGATTCAAACCGTAGCGATCCCTGATACCAAACGTGATGACATTGTCGAGCGAGTGCGTAATGCGTGTCTCAATGAAGGCAAGCAAGCGTATTGGGTATGTACGCTGATTGATGAATCCGAAGTATTGGAAGCGCAAGCCGCCGCTGATACCGCAGAAGAGCTGCAACGTAAACTGCCAGATGTGAAAATTGGTCTGGTACACGGCCGAATGAAACCCGCCGAGAAACAAGCGGTGATGCAAGAATTCAAAGAGAACAAACTGCACCTATTAGTTGCCACAACCGTGATTGAAGTGGGTGTGGACGTACCAAACTCGAGCTTAATGATCATCGAGAACCCAGAACGTCTTGGTCTGGCGCAATTACACCAATTACGTGGCCGTGTTGGCCGAGGTTCGGTCGCAAGCCATTGTGTATTGCTGTATCACTCCCCACTGTCTAAAACTGCTCAGAAGCGCTTAGGTGTGCTGCGTGAAAGTAACGATGGCTTTGTAATTGCACAGCGTGACTTAGAAATTCGTGGCCCTGGGGAACTGCTTGGTACTAAACAAACCGGCTTGGCGGATTTCAAGATTGCTGACTTGGTACGCGACCAACGTCTAATCCCTGAAGTGCAACGTATCGCAAGACATATCCACGATAGCTACCCAGACAACGCCAAGGCGATCATCAACCGCTGGCTGGGTGAACGCGATGTTTATTCGAAGGCTTAGTTAGCCCTCATATTCCGGCTTAAAACGCAAAAAGGCTTCCATCAGGAAGCCTTTTTCATGCGCGTTACTTTCATCAATCAAGAGCGAGATTCCCTACTCGTTCGTTCCTCACGATAGGGAATGACGATCAAAATAAACTTCCGTCATCAAGGTCCATAGTTAGCAATTCGTCATCCCCGAGAGGGAAGAATGACCGAGTAGGGGGATCTCTTAACAGCTCCCTAAACCGAACTTATCGTCATCATACGGACCGATAATAACTAGGGCTTAACAGGGAAACTGATCTGCGCTTTTAAGCCACCTTCACTGCGGTTATTGACCACAACGGCACCTTGGTGCTGGCTGACAATACGCTTAACAATTGCCAAGCCTAAGCCCGTACCTTCGCTGCCACGAGCCGTGTCACCACGCGTGAAAGGTTCAAACAACTTACCAATTTGGTCTTGTGGAATACCCGGGCCATTATCTTCGACTGTCACCCAAGCAAGCTTGTTATCCGCTGTCATACCAGTTGATACCTTAACCCAGCCATTGCCGTAACGCAGCGCATTCACCACCAAGTTACTCACCGCGCGCTTCATCGCAATTGGGTTGCCCAGTGCTGGCTTCATTGACTCTGGAATATCGGTTTCAATCTGAACCTCGTAACCACCCTCAGAGCTCGATACCTCACGAGCAATATCATCGACGAACACCGCTTGGAATGAAT
>NZ_JADDYK010000116.1:75203-110242 GCF_015163615.1 Vibrio sp. OPT18 | reverse complement strand
CTCGGTCGACCGGCTTTAGGTAATCCATGAACTGGCTGATGATCTCATTACACTCTTCGGTATCACTGATGATCCCTTCCGCTAAGTAGGCATCCTCTGGTGACATCATCTCAGTCGCTAAGCGAATACGCGTTAACGGAGTACGCAAATCATGGCTGATACCCGCCATCAACAAGGCGCGGTCTTCTTCTAGCTCTTGGATGCCTTTCGACATCTGGTTAAAGGCTCGAGTTACCGAGCGAATCTCTTGTGCGCCTTGAACTGGCAATGGTGGTGGAATATCACCTCGCCCGACACCTTGCGCCGCTTTCTCTAGCGCTATCAACGGCCGGTTTTGCAAACGAATAAACAACCAACCACCCGCGACAATCAACAACGCCATGATCAGGCTGTTACGGAATAGCGGTGCAAAATCTTCTTCTTGCAGCTCTGATAACGGAATACGAATTAAAGAGTTGGGTAACTGCGCAATGTCCATCCACAGCACATAGCTCTCTTTACCCAAGATCAGCCGCACTTCAGTTTCAGAACCCAGCTCTTTGGTCATCTCCTCACTCATCAGGTCGATTGCTACTGCATGGTAATACTCACCCGCGGCTTCGCTGTTTTTCGCGTGAACAGTTACCCCTAGCTGCTCAAGTACACGCTGACGTAGTGGCGCATCAATCTCGATATCACTGCCTTGGTCCAATACCAGGTTTAGCTCGTGTGCCAGAATCTTATTAAACTGCTGCAAACTTGGCATCAACGCATAATTAAAAACCGCGTAATAAGAAAAAATTTGGCTAGCGACCAATAGCGTTAAGAAAAGCACTATCGACTGAGTAAAGGAGCTACGTATACGCATGGGGTACCCGAGATGTAGAAAGATAAAGAAAGTGTTATATGACTATAACTCTAAACCATTGTGCTGAATAGAAAACGGGCCATCGCATATTAATGAGATGACCCGTAAGATTCACAGAATCGATAAAGCTGCTGTAGAGCTTATTAAGCTGAATTACACAGCTTTGCCATCTGGAACGAATACATAACCCAAGCCCCACACCGTTTGGATGTAGCGAGGTTTGCTTGGGTCTTCTTCAACTAGACGACGCAGACGTGAAATCTGAACATCGATAGAACGTTCCATTGCTGAATACTCACGGCCACGAGCCATGTTCATCAGCTTATCGCGAGACATTGGCTCACGAGCATTCGTTACCAATGACTTAAGTACCGCAAATTCACCCGAAGTAAGAGGCATTGGCTCTTCACCGCGGAACATTTCGCGAGTACCTAGGTTCAAACGGAATTCGCCAAATTCAACCACAGACTCTTCTGTGCTTGGTGCGCCCGGCGCTTCAATGACTTGGCGACGCAGTACCGCTTTAATACGAGCAAGCAGTTCACGTGGGTTAAATGGTTTTGGCAGGTAATCATCAGCACCCACTTCCAAGCCCACAATGCGATCCACTTCATCACCCTTTGCTGTAAGCATCAGGATTGGTAGCGAGTTGTTTGCGTTTCGTAGACGACGACAGATCGATAGACCATCTTCGCCCGGCAACATTAAATCCAATACCATCAAGTGAAAATTTTCACGGGTTAACAGGCGGTCCATCTGCTCACTGTTTGCCACGCTACGCACTTGAAAGCCTTGCTCTGACAGATAGCGTTCTAACAGTGCACGTAAACGAGCATCGTCATCGACCACTAAAATTTTGTAGTTTTCTTGCATGTAATGGTTCCACCTATTAAAGCTTAAACCTAAGGTTAAGCATTCTTGGTAAATTGTATAAGACATTAAAAATGTAACATTATTGAGGAAAAAGTCGCCTAAATAATTGTTAACGTATGTTGCCTTTCTATATATTCTATCTTAGATCATCATTTCATTAAGTCAGATTTATGAAAACCAAACTTATCACCCGAGAAGGTTATAACAAACTCAAAGCAGAACATGACCACTTATGGCACGAGAAGCGTCCAGAGATCACCAAAATAGTCACTTGGGCTGCAAGCCTAGGAGATCGTTCAGAAAACGCAGATTACACCTTCAATAAGCGTTTACTTCGACAGATTGATCGCCGAGTGCGTTTCTTAAGAAAGTTCCTACCTGATGTCACAATCGTGGATTACTCACCTCAACAAGAGGGTAAGGTCTTTTTCGGTGCTTGGGTCGAAATTGAGAATGATGATGGGGAAATTAAGAAGTTTCGAATTGTCGGCCCAGAAGAGATCTACGGCGATGCTAAAGGCTATATCTCTATCGACTCACCAATGGCTAGAGCTCTGCTCAAGAAAGAAGTGGATGATGAGTTTACGGTAAAAACACCGGAAGGCGACAAAGAGTGGTTCATTAACTCGATTCGCTACGCAGACGACGAATAATCAAACCTAATAAACACTTAGCGATGAGCTGAGTGTTCAAGCAAACCCAAACGCCAGATAAAAGAAAACCCCGCTAGGCTTTCGCCTGACGGGGTTAAGTCTCTATCGCAGCAATCCGGCTACTGTTTATCTCTTCGAGATAAGGTGCTCCCTGCATCTTTCCTTGATAGTGGCTAAATCCTTTAACCAATTTCCTTTTTGTTCATCGCCATCCTAGCGGTGTCCATTCTAGCCTGTCATCCTGACTGGCGAATCTCATCCAGAGATTATCACTTCCTTGCTGACTACTCATCCTAAGTAATCAAATCTTCATCCTGAAGATACCTAGTCCGTTAGGCTTTTTCCTGTTCCTGCCAACTCCCTGTCGACAAGTTAAATATTACGGTATTTGGGCGAGTTTCCTAGATAGTCGCAAAAAACATTTCAGGTGAGAAATACGCCCACAAACACACAAACAAATAAAATCAGTAACTTAGATTGATTTTAAGACGATATCATCGGTTTAAAGCGACTTAGTCTCACATCACTTGTAAGAGATCTCGCACAAAGCAGGTATCAGAAACGGAAATTCGACTTCTGACAGGATAATTACACAGCCAAAGCTAGAAAAAGCGTACGCTCACCCCCATGTATTTGTCATGATATTAAATAAGAGATTCATCGGATGAGCCAAGCTATCTGTCGACTGATCGCTGAAGAACTGAATGTCCGTTCTGAGCAAGTCACTGCCGCAGTAAACCTAATTGATGACGGTAACACCGTTCCCTTTATTGCCCGCTACCGTAAAGAAGTTACGGGTGGCTTAGACGATACCCAACTACGTAACCTTGATAGCCGCCTTTCATACCTTCGCGAGCTAGACGATCGTCGCCAAACGATTCTTAAGTCGATTCAAGACCAAGGAAAACTCACGCCAGAACTCGAGCGTGATATCACTCAAGCAGACAGCAAGACTCGCCTAGAAGATTTATACCTACCATACAAACCAAAGCGCCGTACCAAAGGTCAGATCGCGATTGAGGCAGGTTTAGAGCCACTTGCCGATACGTTATGGAATGCACCACAGCACGATCCGGAAACGGAAGCCGCTAACTTCATCAGCAGCGATAAAGGCATTGCCGATACCAAAGCTGCACTCGATGGCGCACGCGCGATCATCATGGAGCGCATTGCGGAAGACGCAAACCTGCTTGAAAAGATTCGCCAACACCTAAATCGTAATGCAGAGCTTGGTGCTCGTGTTGTGGCTGGCAAAGAGAACGAAGGTGAGAAGTTCAAAGACTACTTCGAGCATAACGAAGCTCTGAGCAAAGTACCGTCTCACCGTGCACTTGCCATGTTACGTGGCCGCAATGAAGGCTTCCTAACACTGGCAATGAACGCAGACCCAGAGCAAGAAGAAGGTGTGCGTGGTTCATACTGCGAAAACATCATCTCTGATCACTACGGTATTACCTTAAGCAGCGCACCTGCGGATGCATGGCGTAAGCAAGTGATTAGCTGGGCATGGCGCATCAAGGTTTCTATGCACATGGAAACAGAATTGATGGGTGCGATGAAAGAGCGTGCTGAGATCGAAGCGATTGAAGTATTCGCAACCAACCTAAAAGACCTACTCATGGCAGCGCCAGCTGGCCCTCGAGCAACCTTAGGCTTGGACCCGGGTTTACGTACCGGTTCGAAAATCGCTGTCGTGGATTCAACCGGTAAGGTTCTGGCAACAGAAACGATTTACCCTCACCCACCTCAAAAGCAATACGACAAATCGGCACACGTGGTTGAGCAGATGGTTCGTCAGTTCAATGTCGACCTGATTGCGATTGGTAACGGCACGGCTTCACGCGAAACCGACAGCTTCGTGGCTGATGTGATTAAGCGTGGCAACCTAAAAGCGCAAAAAATTATAGTTAGCGAAGCAGGTGCATCGGTGTACTCAGCATCTGAGTTAGCGGCAAAAGAATTCCCGAACATGGACGTATCGATCCGTGGTGCGGTGTCTATCGCGCGTCGTCTGCAAGATCCATTGGCAGAGCTGGTGAAGATTGACCCTAAATCGATCGGTGTGGGCCAATACCAACACGATGTGAGCCAAACTATGCTCGCTAAGCGTCTAGATGCGATTGTCGAAGACTGTGTAAACGCCGTAGGCGTTGATGTGAATACTGCATCTGCCGCGCTACTGACTCGCGTAGCGGGCCTTTCTAGCACCATCGCTCAAAACATCGTGGATTTCCGTGATGAGAATGGTCGCTTCGAAGCACGTACTACGCTGAAGAAAGTCGCTCGCTTGGGGCCAAAAGCCTTTGAACAGTGTGCTGGTTTCCTACGAATTATGGACGGCAAGAACCCTCTCGATGCATCATCGGTTCACCCAGAAGCTTACCCTGTGGTGAAAAGCATCGCTGAGAAAAACCACAAAGACATCAAATCTCTGGTGGGTAACACAGACTTCCTGCGTGGCTTGCATGCCATTGATTACACCAATGAAAACTTTGGTGTACCAACGGTAAGCGACATCATCAAGGAGCTGGATAAACCGGGACGCGACCCTCGCCCTGAGTTCAAGACCGCAACCTTCGCCGATGGCGTAAACAGTGTTTCAGATCTAGAACCGGGCATGATTTTAGAAGGTGTGGTATCGAACGTAGCGAATTTTGGTGCCTTCGTTGATATCGGTGTTCACCAAGATGGCTTAGTGCATATTTCAGCGCTCACCGATCGCTTTGTCTCTGACCCCCGTGAAGTGGTTAAAGCGGGTGACATCGTCAAAGTGAAGGTGATGGAAGTCGATGTTCAGCGTAAGCGTATTGCGCTAAGCATGCGTATGAAAGATGAACCAGGCCAAGACAACCGCGCGCAACGTTCAAGTGCACCTCGCACGCAAAACCGCCCGAACCAAAATTCACAAGGTGGACAACGCCGTCGCGAAGAGCCGCAACAAAACGCGGCGATGGGTGGTGCGTTCGCTGCTGCATTTGCTAAAGCGAAAAAATAATCCGTTAGCTCATCTAAAAAACGGATTCGCCTAAAACAAAAAACCTGCATCCCTTAGGGTATGCAGGTTTTTATTATGTGTTCAAAAAAGACATCGAAGCTTGGTTGGGTCATAAGTTTTCGATTTACAACACGACCAGCATCTCTGATGGAGCATGAGGCGCAACAGCATGACCATAATGATATTTTATGACCTTACGTCGTTTCTCCATCTGTCCCTCCTGAATCGCCGCATCTAAAACATGCTTTGGCAGGCGAAAACGCATGGTATAGCCCTTTCCTTGGTCAGCACTGTATGTTCTCAGTGCCAACAAGCTGAACAACCTATCAAAAGGATCTTGTGGCTCTTCTTGGCTAATCGAATTGGCCTCTGACTCGTTCTCCATTTCATAACCAGGATGGTCTGAAGGATCCCAAGCCGACTGCTGCCTTCGCTTATCGTCCGACTTTACCTTTCGCTCTGCATTGGTTTTCGCCAACGCTACTGCGGGAGCTACAGGCTCTCGAACTCTATTATCACGCGCAACTTGCTCTGTTTGCACATTAACGGACGGGGCGATAAGTGGCACACTCACTGCAGTTGCAGGTGACACAATCATCGCGAACTCCTCAAGAATCGCCCATCGTTATTGCTATAACACTGTTGTACTGTGAGTCAGCACAACAGGCATAGCCCAACTTACTGCAATCAGCTCAGGAGAGAGTTAGGTCTGAGTATCAAGCAACACGTTGGTTAGATTATATATCGACCAAGCCGGCGATAAATTTAGCGATTATTTTTGGGCGAAACTGACCAGTTCACTGCAAAAGGCATCGGCTTCGGTCATAAACGGCGCATGTGAAGACTGAGTAAAGATATATTGCTCGGTATGAGGCAAGGCTGTGCCTAAGTCTTTGGCAACCTTGATTGGCACAAGCCCATCTAATCGACCATACAAGCGCAGCATTGGCACTGAAATCTCAGGCAGTTGTTCACGCAGGTCGACATCCGACAGCATCTTTAATCCTGCCAATAATGAGTCAGGGTTCGGCAACGGGCGAGACAGCACCGCTTGCTTGAGCTGTTTTACATCTTGCCTTGCTGAAGGGCTGCCCATGGCTTGCAATGCCATAAAGCGTTCGATGGTGGTTTGGAAATCTTCAACCAGTTGTTCGGTGAATGCAGTTAATACGTTAGGTTGAATGCCTCGCCATAACACGGGCTCTTTTGCGGCCGCGAATTTAGGAGAGCTGGCGACAGTCACCAACTTGCTCACGTAGTCTGAGTGATGGAGAGCCATGTGCGTTGCGACCAAACCTCCAAGTGACCAACCTACCCAAATCGCTTGCTTTGGTGCTTCGGCCAACAGTTGCTGGGCTATCTCTTCAAGATCTTGAGCGTGGCAGTGCGCGCTGTGTCCATACCCTGGTAAATCGACAACATGCACTCGAAAATCAGCTTGTAATGCATTAACGGTTTGTTGCCATACCGCACCGTTCATTCCCCAGCCGTGAACCAGTACTAAATCAGGCCCTTGCCCAGAAACATGCCAATATAACGCGTCACTCATTCTCAATATTCCCTACTTTTTCCATCAGCGATAATCCGCGCTTTTCAGTATGGTTAGCAAAAGGAACACCATAACCCAAAAGCATCGCGAGCTATGTTATCCGATTGGCTACAAAAACACACACCACGTCTGGTCACACCTCAATGCCACCTGTGCAAACTCGATAAACTACCCAGCGATACACATCCTCGATGGTGCAATTCTTGTCTCAAACTCTTTGAGCCAGTACCGCGCTGTCAGCGATGTGGTTTAAAAACAGTAACCACCGTCGAGCAGTGTGGTGAGTGCTTATCAAAACCACCACCGTGGCATCGCCTTTACTGTGTCGGCGACTACACCTTCCCAACAGCAGGTTACATTCAGCAAATGAAGTACGCTGATAAGTTTTGGTTTGCACGTGATCTATCTAAGCTATTGGCATCACGTATCAAACACCCTGCTCCGCTGATCACCAGCGTGCCCCTGCATTGGCGCCGATACACTCATCGCGGCTTTAATCAAAGTCAGCTGCTAGCCAATTACACGGCTCAAGAGCTTGGCGTTAAAAGTGATGTGCTCTTTCGTCGAATTCGCTCAACGGCTTCCCAGCAGGGGCTGACTAAATCCGCACGATTACACAATCTAAAGAGCGCTTTTGCGCTGCGAAAACAAGACTTTCAAGGAACTATTCCCTCTCACGTCGCGATAATTGATGATGTTGTAACCACCGGCAGTACTGTGTATCAATTATGCCAATTACTACTTGAAGTGGGCGTTAAAAGGATTGATATTTACTGCATCTGCCGCACTCCTGAGCCCTCTGGATAAAAGCTGTGAATCACTACTTGTACAGCAATCCAACAAAAAAGGCTGAATTACAAATCTGACAGGAGTAGAATGGCGCTAATAACCTACAAATCTACTCAGGTATTCGTCGTGTCAAATATTACTATTACAGAAACAGCTCAAACTCACTTTGCCAATCTGCTGTCACAGCAGCCTGAAGGTACAAACATTCGTGTGTTCGTGGTAAATCCAGGCACACAAAACGCTGAGTGTGGTGTTTCTTACTGCCCAACAGATGCTATCGAAGCGTCTGATACAAAGCTTTCTTTCGAAGCATTCTCTGCATACGTAGATGAGCTAAGCCTACCATTCCTAGACGAAGCTGAGATTGACTTCGTGACTGACAAAATGGGCTCTCAACTAACGCTTAAAGCACCAAACGCTAAAATGCGTAAAGTATCTGATGATGCGCCACTTGTAGAACGCGTTGAATACGCAATCCAAACACAGGTTAACCCACAGCTTGCTGGTCACGGTGGTCACGTTAGCTTGGTAGAAATCACTGAAGACGGCGCTGCTATCGTTGCATTCGGTGGCGGCTGTAACGGTTGTTCTATGGTTGATGTAACGCTAAAAGAAGGCATCGAGAAAGAACTTCTTCAACAATTCGAAGGTGAACTGACTGCTGTTCGTGATGCAACTGAGCACGATCGTGGTGAGCACTCTTACTACTAATTACTCAGTTAGTATGAATCACTGATTAAAAGGTTGATGCGCAAGCATCAACCTTTTTTGTTTTGAGGCTAAGTTGATACGCCCCCTATGCTCTTGTATTCCTGAACGAAATAACCAGAATTCTCGGTTGGTTACCATCTTGAGTAAGGTATTCAAGTGATCGCAATCGGTTCCTGCTCTAATAATTCTAGGATATGAAAACTCGGATCTAGGAACTCAACGTCATTTCCCCTATATTAGAATGACTTTATAAGAAAGAATTCCAATGAGCTAAGGAGCGAGCGCAATGACAAAAAGGACCAAGCCAGAGATTTTGGCTCAGCAAACTGTCGCTCAATCAAAACTATTCTCTATCGAGTCTCTCGATTTACGCTTTTCAAACGGCGAACAGCGCACTTACGAACGCATGAAGCCTAGCGGCCGCAACGCAGTAATGATGGTTCCGATTACTGAACAAGGCGATATTCTGTTGGTGCGTGAATACGCAGCGGGCACAGAACGCTATGAACTGGGCTTTCCGAAAGGGCTTATCGATCCAGGTGAGCAGCCAAACGAAGCCGCCGTTCGCGAACTCAAAGAAGAGATTGGCTTCGGTGCCAACAAGCTGACTCCACTGAAGGAAGTGATCCTTGCACCCTCTTACTTCTCTAGCAAAATGACGCTGTTTATTGCAGAAGACCTCTACCCAGAAAAGCTAGAAGGTGACGAACCAGAGCCACTCGATATTGTGCGCTGGCCACTTGCTCAAGCCGAAGAACTGTTAACACATCTCGATTTCTGTGAGGCTCGTAGTATTACAGCCCTGCTTTTAAGCCTTCGTGTATTAAACAATAACTAGAACATTCAGGCTCGCTCTAAGAGTAAGAGAACATTTATGCCAATAACAAAAGATTTGTCTCACCTCCTACCCTCTGTCATTGAGATTGCTCGCTCTGCTGGCCAACTCATCTTAGAGATCTATGAGAAAAAAGATTACGAAGAGTTCACCAAGAGTGACGACACACCTGTCACCAGTGCCGATCTAGCAGCGCATAAGCTGATCTCGAAAAAACTCAGTGAGCTCACGCCTGACATTCCAGTGTTGTCTGAAGAAGCCGCGGACATCAGCCTAGAGCAACGTTCTCAGTGGGATCGCTACTGGTTGGTTGACCCACTGGATGGTACCCAGGAGTTCATCGCACGAAGTGGTGATTTCGCGACAATTATCGCCCTAATCGAACATAATAAGCCAGTAATGGGCGTGGTATACGCTCCCGTTTCAGGTGTGAGCTATTACGCTTACAGTGGCAAAGGCGCTTGGAAGATCCCAGACCTTAATGACAGCGTGAAAATCAAAACGCATCGTCACGAGCTGCCAAACCAGTCAATCGCCATGGCGATCAGCCGTCGCCAAGACATCAATCGCATCACTAGCCGTATGAGCTCAGCATGGAATTATGATTTGGTTCCTCTAGGCTCAGCAGCGCTTAAGGCATGTTTAGTAGCAGAAGGTGCTGTGGATTGTTATCTACGCCTTGGACCAACCGGAGAGTGGGATACCGCCGCAACGCAGTGCATTGTTGAAGAAGCTGGCGGACGTATCTTAAGCACTCAGCTAGAGCCGCTCTCTTATAATGAAAGAGAGACACTTGAGAACCCGAACTTCATTGTGCTTGGTGATGCAGACTTACCGTGGGTAGAAATTTTGCAAGGCAAAGACTAGGCGAGTTTGCTCCCTTTAACCGTCAGATATCCTCTAGATTCTCAGAACAAACAAAACGGGCACCTCAATGAGGTGCCCGTTTTTTATATCTCGTAATTTAGTGACCCTTAGCTGTTTAGCTAAAAACGACCTTGGTAAGTAAACTGATATTTACCTTGGCTGTCAGGGTTACCCAACCACTTAAGCTGGCTCTGCATCGCTGATGGGAATTCAGCACCCGGTTTAAACCATGCTGCCGAGGTGTAGCTTTGATTAGGCGTTACGCTCGCTGAGAACTCACTGTCCACTTGATCACTCTTCTGGATGCCTTTAGCTGCAATGGTGTTGTCTTCACAGGTAATATCCGCAATCACGGGCCCGAGGTCTAATGAACCCACTGGCGAGTCGACAGCTGCACCAGACCAAGCAAGCGTACCTTCGCCCGATTGACACCAAGGCTGAGCATGAACTGCGTGTTTGATCGTCAGTTCAACTTGTCCTGCAATAGAAACGGGGACTGGGATAGCCGGCGCATATTTCATCACGTTCATAGCAGGCATTGAAGCCACGAGGTTTTCTGCATAAGCACCGCTCATGCTATATCCAACACGACCTTTACCGGATAAATTCATGTCGCTGTTACGACCAAAGCGAACCGCAAGCTCGGCTTTGGCTTGGAATAGTTTAGAGAACTGGAAGTCCCACTGCACTGAGCCGTAATTGACACGCTGCCACGCAATATTGTTAGCGCGACCTTGCCAAACGGTGCCTTCAACGCCTTCGATGCTTAAACCACGCACAGCGGGCGCATGCTTGAGAGCAAAAGCGGCAGGCAAATGCAGTAACAAGCTTACTGAGAAAAAAACGATAAAAATGACGCTGAATAACAGGCCATATTTGAAAGATAGACCGCGTTTCACATTAACCTCGTTTAAACTGTAGTCGGTTGATCTCAATAACCCCAGGGCTATCAGAGCGATCAATATCCATAAACTCAACCTCAACACCCTGTTTTTCTTTCAGGTATGTTAGCCAGTCAACGAACTTATTAAATGGCACAGGCTTAATCCACACTTGCAGCATCTCACCACGTGGTTGTACGCGTATCAGCTCGATGTTAAAACGGCGCATAGAAGCAGGCACAGATTGGTTTAAAGGCTGGCTGGCACTTATGCCACCACTGCCTCGCAACTCAACCACTTCATTGGCTTTATTGGTTACCCAAGCCAGAAGTTGCTTCTCACTTTGAATACGGCTCTGCGCAAGTTCAGCTCGCTGACTGAGTGGCTGGATTAGCCCCCAATAAACAACACCGACCACCAATAGAATTGAGCAACCAATCACTAATCGTTGCTCTCTCTGACTTATTGAAGTCCACCACGCTTGGAGTGGCTCAATCATATTTCTCATCACTGATCTCCTTACGCAGGTTATTGATGGGGTTTAAGAGTAAAGCTGCCAAATACAGCATCGCCATTACGGTTTAATGGACCTTGTTCAACGGTAAACTTCTCTTCGAGCTTCACTCTCGCAGTCTCAAAGTGTTGGAAATCAGAGCTTTTAGCCTGAAGTCGAACCTCAGAGCGGTTGCCATCGTAGCGAATACTTTCGACTTCGATTGACTTCACCTGCCCTAGCGTTTCTGGCAATAACGCTAGCCAGCCTAGTAAAGAGTCACCCTCGCCTGAACCGCCATATTTCTTGGCTTCATCGTTCATCTGGCGCTTAAGGTAGCTGACCGTCGGAATACGCTGTTTACCAGGCAGCACCGCTCTAAAGATACGCTCACTCTCCATGCGGTAGGCTTGTGCTTGCGCTTCGTATTGTTGAACCTTCAACACTTGTTGAGTCACAATCACAGCCACCAGCAAACAAGCAGCAATCGCTACTTTCTGCCATACGCGCCAATATTTACTGAATGAAGATTTGGTTTTAAAGGTGCCAGTCAGTAAATTTACGCCGCTTGTGATCGCTTGTTGGCTCAGCAAAGACATCACCAATTCCGCAGGCTTTGCTTGCCAATTCGCACCGCTCTGCTGTTGAACGTCTTCGCTCGGCATCGCGGTATAGCTAAAGATAGTCGTCGCTTGCTCTTCGTCATCAGCAACAACCCAATCACTTTGCAAAAACATCGGTAACCATGCTTCGCTGATCGACACGGCTTGATAGTTACCTTGACGTTGAGAGTTGCCTTGGCGCAGTAGCCAATGCTGGTCGATCTGCAATGCACTGATGCCAGATTCTTCAAAAGGCACGGCCAGTGTATCTGGTAACACCTTACGGAAGATAATATTGGCTTCACGAAACAGGTCTAAAGCTTGCTTTAACCATTCGCGGTCGACACCACACACGGTAGCGTGCGTTGCGTCTTTATCTAAAATCGTCAGGTGTAAATCTTCGATATCTTGTGCGACTTCGTCTTCTAATAAAAACGGCAGCATAGAATCGAACTGGCGAGCAGCACCTTTCGGGATCTCAACACGCTTAATTAAGCATTCATTTCCCGGCAATAAAGCGATACAGCTGCGCTTTTCAGCGTAAGGCGTTAACTCATCCAGCTGCTCCCAGCTAGACAACTCGCCACTTGCTATCACTTCTTGTTGGCTTGTCGACCAAACTAACCACTGCACAGGGCTTTGTGGTTCGCTACTCAGTCGAACGGTCAGAAACTCGCTCACTGATTCCTCCAAAACGACGGCGTACTACCGTCACTGTTTCTCGATTACTACTATAGAAAAGCGTCCGTATACGTACACGGGACTGCTCAACTAATACCTCTGCATCTAGCTCAAAATAGGCGCTATCTACAGTTAAATATGCTTTCGCTTTTTTGCTAACTTCGGCACTCACGCCAACAATGGCAGGTTCTGCCATAAAAGCATCCACCGTATCCCAGCCATCAAATGGGCGTTTGTCTATTAGCTGTTTAGCATCTGACTCACTTAAACCAGGTGCAAACATCGCCTCCAATAAAGGCGCCTGCTTTTCCGTGAGTGTATTCACGTTCAAGCGAAAATCGTCGCTAGGCAGAGCACAAACAAACGGGCGAACCTTATTCATCACTTCACCCGTAACTTGATAAACCGCTCTTAGCTCAGATTCATCCGCCATTAAGCCATTCGCCGCCAAATAAGATGGCTTCATCGCTTCATAGGTGCTGTCTTCTACCCCCGCTGAAGAGGTGGTTCGGGTATCTGCGTCAACAAATTCCCACGTTGAGTTTGCAATAACCTCGGCCTGATAAGGCTCAACGTCTTGATTTTCTAATAAGGTTTGCCAAACCGAGATCAAATAAGGTGTCTGGTTACTTGAAGTGGTCGTCACTCCCGCTAATGCATTGAGATTAAAGCAAGCCTGAGCATCAACGATGCGTCCCCTAACTTGACCGTAATCCAATGGGTATACCTGTTCTTCTAACGCCCATGGTTGACTTAAGTTTACGGTATCACTGTCTTTGTAGCTTTGCCTAATGCCGTCTTGCACCAGCGCTTCTACGCCAATGCTGTACCAATAAGCCTGTTGGTAATTCAGTTGATTACCAACGCGCTTGAATTGCGTAAACAGACGTTCCGACATACTGCCAGCGATAGTTGCCATGATCGCCAGTAGCATCAGGATAATGATCAGCGCGACACCACGCTGCTTACGACCCATAGCAGACCTTGTCCGTGCAAGCTTGTTAGTTCGATGAGTCATTATTCCCCTCATTACTGCCTGAAGAGTCACTGTTTGAAGCATCATCGGCCTGATCTAGCGTGCCACCGGGAGTGAGATAAACACGTTCTATCTCACCATAATCTTTCAGGGTTAGCTTTAATCTTACCGCTTTCGGTAGCGATTTGTCGGTTTGCCACTCTTTGCCCCAGCGGCTTCCGTCATAAAACTCGAATTCCAAGCTTTCAACATCATCAAGCAAAGGCGTAATCACACCTTCTTGGCCTGCAGGGGTATCGGGGTAACGCCACCACACACGCTCAAGTGTTTCTTCTTTAATACGGTAGCCCACTTTGGTGACCTCTCCGCGAGGAAACTGCTGCTGTGGGTTATGCCAACCAAGGCGAGTAAACATGATGCCAACACTGTCGGAATCCAGTAAATACTCTTTCATTAGGATCAGCTTAGATGATGCTTCTTCACCGTTGGTGCGAAATTTTCGCACCGCCATCTGGCGAAAATCATTATCTAAAATGACTAAACTACGTTGCAGTTGATTCAAACGGGCGCTGCGCTCGATTGAGAGTTCATTGCTACGCTGAACCTGATTCACTACCTGATAAGCTGCCATGCTCAACGTGGCAAAGATAGCGATCGAGACCAAAACTTCAATTAAGGTAAAGCCTCTCCCTTTTGAAGATAGACCTTGTTTACGTGGCATACGCTTATTTGCCGACACGCTCTTACCTAGCGACTTGCTCTTAGCTAACCACACGTTTTTAGTTGACCACATAGCTGCGCACCGTAACCACTGGAGACGCTTTCTTGCTGGTTGCCGCACTCACATCAAACGCCTTTAATAAATTATCGCTGGTATCGATGGGAGTCACCTTCCAGAACCACTCTCTTCCCGCCAACTCTTGTGTACCCTGTGCTTTTTTAAGCTTCTCAGGATGCAGCATCACCAAGGCCATTTGATTATCAACGACCATAGCAGCGAAGGTTTTTTCTTCTAGATAACTGAGAGTATTGATGTGCTGCGTAACAGCACGAATCACACTGATCGCTGCCGTTGCGAAAATAGCGAGCGCAACCAATACTTCAAGCAGAGTCATACCTCGAGAAGGAGAACGGTTATTCCTCTTCATATTCTTCTCCCGGCTCTAGTAATCGAATGACACCATTATCCAATACTCGAATACGCCAACCATCTTGTATGGTGTCTCCGGTATTTGGATAAAACGACAATACAAATGGTGTCATTTCAGCACTCGACAAGATGTAGATCTGCGGTGGCTTCGGCTTCTTTTCCTCTTCAAGATCAGCAAACATATCTTCATCAAATAAGCTTCCCGGATTAAAAAGGCGATCGTCGTCTTCCCAAGCTCCACCACCAAGTGTCAGCGTCAGTGCGAGGTCTTCTGGTAATTGAGTTGAAGAAGGGATCTTTTCGAACTCAGTTTCTTGCCAACCATCAGACTTCAAAGTCATCAGAACGTAAGTCGATTTCTTTTCATCAACCCGAACGCCAAAATCCAAGCCACTTAAAATAGCTTCTTCATTGAGTAGCTGAACTCGCTGATAAAAGCTTTGAGCGTATTTTTTAGCAACATCTTTACTATTGGTAGGAATGGTCGCGATCACCGCGACCGCCGTTACTGACAGTAATACCAACACCAAAAGAATCTCAATTAAGGTGAAACCTGGCTGTGTTTGCTTAGTTTTCACCTTTAGACTCCATCTGTTTACGTCCTAACATCAAATAACGGCATCAAGTGACAATAAGCCTAGGCTTACTGAAAGTCTTGCATGTTCCAGTTGCCGATATCCGCAGCAATACCTTCACCACCTTCTTGGCCATCAGCGCCAAGTGTGAAGATATCGATAGTGCCGTTATCACCAGGGCTTAGGTATTGGTACTCATTGCCCCATGGGTCGTTAGGTAGACGCTTGATGTAGCCACCGTCACGGTAGTTACGAGGCTCTGGGCTACTTGGTTTAGAAACCAATGCATCAAGACCTTGATCCGTTGTTGGGTAAACGCTGTTATCCAGTTTGTACATATCGAGCGCATTCTCTAGCGCCACGATATCAGTGATGGCTTTTTGTTGGTCAGCCTTCTCTTTGTTACCCAATAGGTTAGGTACAACAAAGCTCGCCAATACGCCAAGGATAACCACAACAACCATCACTTCTAATAGGGTAAAGCCTGATTGTTTCTTCATTCTGTTTTTCATTATTTTCTCCAAATTACAGACAGCGAGTTGAAGGTAATAATGTCCTTCTTCTCGATAATCCAAAAACTAACGTCTTGTGAGCAGTCATTTAGCCGCTCATTAAATTATTCATTTCAAGCATCGGCATTAAGGTCGCCATCACAATGAACAGCACTAAGCCTGCCATCAAAGCGATAAGTGCTGGTGTGAAAATACCTAGCGCGATATTCACGGTCGATTCAAAGCTTTGGTCTTGGTTGTCCGCCGCTCTTGTCAGCATTTGTTCTAACTGACCACTCTGCTCACCACTGGCGATCATATGCAGCATCATTGGAGGGAAGAGTTTGGTTTGATCGAGCGCTTTACGCAGGCTTGCCCCTTCTCTAACACTATCTGATGCCTGTAATACTTGTTGCTTCACATGGTGATTCGACATTACATCAACTGCCACTTTCATCCCTTCAAGAATAGGAATCGCACTCGAAGTACAGATAGAGAGTGTTCGTGCAAAACGAGAGGTATTAATCCCTTTTGCTATTTTGCCGATCAGTGGAATGCTTAATAGCTTGCGATCCCAACTCATGCGAACGCCCGGTTTTTTCAGCGCGGTCTTAATCAACACAATCACACCAATGATCAACAACAGTAATTGGATACCCCAATTCTGGATAAATTCACTTGATGCCAATAAAAATTGTGTCGATTGAGGAAGCTCTTGGCCCATTTGGATAATAGGCTCGACAATCTTAGGTACCACGGTTGCCAACAGGAACGAAACAATCGTCACCGCAAACACCACCAGCACCACAGGGTAGATCATCGCTTGTAGCAGCTTAGAGCGCATCTTCTGGCGGTTTTCTGCATAATCGGCCAACCGCTCCAATACCGCATCTAAGTGACCAGATTTCTCACCAGCCGCAACCATGGCTCTAAACAATTCATCAAAGATGTGAGGGTAATCAGCCAAGCTATCGGCTAGCGAATAACCTTCCGTAACCTTCGAACGAACCGCCAGTAACATGGTTCGAATACGTGGCTTTTCAGATTGCTCAGCGACGGCTTTCAAACACTCTTCTAGCGGCATACCAGATTGCACGAGCGTCGATATTTGTCGAGTAATCAAAGCAAGATCAGGTGTACTGATACCACGCTTAAAGCTAGTCGAGGGCTGAGCACCTTTCGCAGTTTTAGCCTTGGCTTCAGTCATCTCAACCGGCATCAAGCCTTGTTCTTTCAAGCGTTGGCGAGCCTGACGAGCGTTATCCGCTTCAATCGAACCCTTTTTGCTTTTACCTTTAGCATCCAGCGCTTTGTATTCAAATGCCGCCATACTAGACTTCCTTGGTCACGCGCATCACTTCCTCTAGGGACGTTACCCCTTTCAGAACTTTGCTCAAGCCATCATCTCGAATACTTGGGGTTGTGCCACGAATTGCTTTCTCAATTGCCTGTTCGCCAGCTTCACTGTGAATCAGCTCTTGCACCGAGTCGTCAATCATCAGGAGTTCATGAATACCGGTACGGCCTCGATAGCCTTTGTGACTGCAGTTTTCACACCCTTTGGCATGATAAAGCGTCAGGCTGTCTTTCTTCTTCAAGCCAAACAGCTTCTTCTGTTCTTTATCCGCTTCGTAAGGTTCTTTACAGTCGTTACACAGGGTGCGAACCAAGCGCTGAGCCAAAACACCCAGCAGCGAAGAGGAGATCAAGAAAGGTTCGATGCCCATATCACGTAGACGTGTAATCGCACCGATTGCCGTATTGGTGTGAAGAGTCGACATCACTAAGTGACCGGTCAAAGAGGCTTGAACAGCGATCTCTGCGGTCTCTAAGTCACGTATCTCACCAATCATTACCACATCGGGATCTTGACGAAGAATGGCACGTAAACCACGCGCAAAGGTCATATCAACCTTAGGGTTTACCTGCGTTTGGCCAATACCATCAATATCAAATTCGATTGGATCTTCAACGGTTAAGATATTTCGCTCGTTGCTGTTGAGTTCTTGTAGGCCAGCGTACAAGGTCGTTGATTTACCAGAACCCGTAGGACCGGTAACCAAGATAATACCGTGTGGGCGCTGAATAAGCTTACGGAAGTTTTCGTGGTTCTCTGCGGTCATGCCTAAACTATGCAAGTCTAGACGAGTAGCGTTCTTATCCAACAGACGCATTACCACACGCTCACCGTGTGATGAAGGCATGGTTGATACACGAACGTCGACCGCTCGACCACCAATACGCAGAGAAATACGACCATCTTGTGGCACGCGTTTTTCCGCAATGTCCAATTTAGCCATAACCTTTACACGCGAAACCAACAACGGAGCCAGTTTACGGCTCGGCGCCAACACATCACGTAACACGCCATCAATACGGAAACGGATAGACAGTGATTTCTCAAACGTTTCGATATGAATATCCGAAGCACCCTCTTTGATCGCCTCACCCAGCATCGCATTGATTAACTTGATGATTGGCGCATCGTCTTCCGATTCGAGCAAGTCTTCATCTTGTGGTAGCTCTTCTGCTAGTGAGAAGAAGTCGTCGTTGTCAGCACCAATGTCTTCCATTAGCTGACGAGCTTCCGACGAGTCACGCTGATAAGCATCGGTCAGTTTTTTATCAAATTCGTCTGCGCTGATCGCTTGTGGCGTGAAGCCATTTTTCACAACACGGCTTACTTCAATGATCGCTGCCGATTTCAGAGGCTCCACATAATAAAGCACCGGCGCACGCTCTGGGTGCTGATATTCCAACACCATCTTGTAGCGATTCGCAAAGCTAAACGGCAAGCGCTGATAAGTACGTGCCGCCCCTACCAATTCAGCCATTATTCTGTTTCCATTTGATCGATGAAGGCTTGGATTTCAGCCGGGTGATTCATATCGGCGCCAAATTTAGGCAATACTGGGATGTTATCGTCACCCAACAATTTCAAACCTTGCTCAGCCTTGTACAACTGCTCAGCACGGATGAAGTTGTATTTACGCTGAGTGATACCGTCAGCAGTCATTCCATCACGAATAATGGTTGGTTTGATGAAGACCATTAGGTTCTTTTTCTCAACCTGAGTACTGGTTGATTTAAACAGGTGTCCAAGCACTGGGATATCACCCAACAACGGCACCTTAGATTCACTCTCTAATGCACGCTCATCAATCAGACCACCAAGCACTAGCATTTGACCATCTTGAACAATCACTGAAGTATTTAGCTGGCGCTTAGCAAAACGCACATCAACCGCACCGTTCGCGCCTAATACGTTCGATACTTCTTGTTCTATTTGCAGCTGAACCGAGTCACCTTCGTTGATTTGTGGCACCACTTTAAGCTTGATACCCACTTCTTTACGATCGACCGTTTGGAATGGGTTATCATTACTTGAACCCGCAGTTGATCCCGTTAGAACCGGAACCTCTTCACCCACAATGAACGACGCTTCGCCGTTATCCATAACTGTAATACTAGGAGAAGACAGAATGTTTGAGTTGGAGTCGGTCGCTACCGCACTGATCAGCGCAGTCCAATCACCCATCACCACACTCATTGCGGCACCATTAACGCCAGAAAGTGCAGAAGCCAAGGTTGAATAGTCACCAGCTTCTGTAGTCGTCTCATTACGCACAAAGTCGCCGTTATCGTCATAGACTGCAGTGGTCGTTTCAGTATCTTTCGCTTCTTCTAGGCCCACCATTACACCACCAATCGATGCACCAGTATTGCTGTACTGAATCATAGCGCCCGTTTCTAGATTACCCCATTGCACACCAAGGTTAACACCGTCACCTTCTGCCATTTCAACAATCAAGGCTTCGATCAATACCTGAGCACGACGAATATCTAACTGGGCAATAACATCTTGTAGAGCATTCATGATGTCTGGCTGCGCTGTAATTACCAAAGAGTTGGTATCACTGTGAGCTGAGATCATTACTTGATTGCGTTGCGATGAACTGCCTTTGGTTGATGATTGTTTCTCTTGTTGCAGGTTATCCGACACGCCTTTCAGTACATCGACTAAGTCTTCTGCTTTTGCATACTTAAGATAAATAACTTGGTTGTTGCCCTTGGTTGCCATTTCGACATCAAGCTGTTCAATCAGCTTTCTTAAACGGCTACGTACCTTAGGGTCACCGGAAATAAGAATTGCATTAGTACGCTCATCGGCAACCAATTTAGGCTGTAGAAATGCAGGCGTATTCTTCGCATCTGTGGTTTTGCTTAGTGCGTCAACAATACGCACCATCTCTGCTGCTGAAGCGTTCTTTAGCTCAACAACTTCAATCTCTTTATCACCCGCTTGGTCAACACGCTTGATGATTTCAGCTAAACGGTTTACTACCGCCGCTCGGCCTGTAATAAGGATGATGTTGGCTGGGTCGTAGTGCACAACGTTACCCGCGCCAGCATTGTCGTTCAGTTGACGAAGCAGAGGAGAAAGTTCACGAACCGAGACGTTACGAACCGTCACTACGCGTGTCACTACGCTATCACCAGTGATCGAATCACGGTCACCAACAACGGGGATCGCCGAGGTTTTAGAATCTTTGGCTTTGATGATCTTAAGAACACCCGAGTCCATTTCGACGACTGCATAACCATACACCTCTAGTACGTTTAAGAAGAAGCTGTAATATTGCTCTTCATTCAATACGTCGTAGCTGCGTACATCGATTTTTCCGCGCACCGATGGATCAACGATGATGGTCTTCTCTAGGTTACGACCAACAATATTAATAAACTCTTGAATGTCAGTGCCCTTAAAGCTGGCACTAAAATCACTCGCGATGGCTGCGGGTGTGCAGATTAAGCTTCCTGCCAATAACCATGCACTTTTCTTAAACCAATGCTTCACGTACTTCTCCTACACTTTCGTCCTTCGTTAGACGCAAAGTTTTAAAATTCAATAAACACTTCATGTTGTTGACCATCTCTCTCGACGACGAGGTTTAGCTCTGTCAGCTCTGAGATAGAACGGAATATGTTGCCCATAGCGGCGGGGTCAGTCAGGTCTTGACCATTTAACTGAGTAGCAATATCTCCGTTTTGGAGCCCTACTGAGTTAAAAAGTTCTGAATCTTTGCCAGGGCTCACACGATAACCAATAACGCTATCATCGCGCTTCACCTGAGACAGTCGAACATATTGGAAGATTTGTTGCGGATCTTTCATTATATTCGCTTTAATTTCATCAAGCTTCTCTTCTGCTGAAGCCGGATTATTACCACGAACTGAAGAAGAGCTACGAGGTGCAGCAGGCGCTGATACGGCCAAACGCTTGTACTCAATACCTTCAAGCATCAAGGTTTCGTCTCGTCCGGAGTTATCAATGATCACGCGATCGATTAATACCGCTTTTAGCTTGGCTCGGGTGCCTTCAATCTCTTCATTAATCCCGTAGGTCGCTTGCGTGCCGCGATTGGCGATCACCGCTAAGCTCAGTTTTGGATTTGAGCTCGCGACTGCACCCACTAAAACGAGGTTTAAACGCGTCTTAGGCGCATCTTGGATAACTTGCTGTTCAACCACAGCGGGCGTGCTTGGGTTATAAGCACCAAACATGTTGCTCCGCTGCAAAGAAGAGATATCAAGGGTCGATTGAGGTGCTGAAGACGATGAAGCCGTTGCTACCCAAGGCACGACAGTTTGCTCAGCAGGTTCGATAAACCATGCAAGCTGTCCTAAAATCCATGCGGAAGCTGTAATAAATACACAACAGGTGACTAAGCTTAGTTTCTGCTGAAGTACAAATCCATTCTCTAATAAGCGACTCAACACAGGAGAATTTCCTACGTGACTTTTGATATCTAAAAAGTTCACTTTAACCAACCCTTCCAATAACTAAGAAAACTGTAACTTACTAAACTTTCAGCTTTTTTGTTCATACATCCTATTCAGGCTTATTTAAAGCACAGGGTCGCAAACTATATCATAGACAACCTGTAAATCTTCATAACCTGCGCTATTTTGCAATCTTCCTTGAAAAAAAAGCCCATCGCCTCCACATAAACTTCTACTTAATGTGATAAGCATCATCAAAAACATGTTGCGCACTGTTCATTACAGTTAAACCGCATTCATTTCTCACTTAATAAGGCACAGCCCTATATGAAAACTGCTAATGAAGCTGTCAGACTCGATAAATGGTTGTGGGCAGCTCGTTTTTACAAAACCCGGTCTATTGCTCGCAACATGGTCGATGGTGGCAAAGTCCACTATAATGGTCAGCGCAGCAAGCCAAGTAAAATTGTCGAACTTGGGGCTGTGATTACACTGCGCCAAGGTAATGAAGAAAAGACGGTAACGATCGAGAAAATCTCTGCCCATCGCGGTGGAGCTCCGATCGCTCAAACCCTCTATGAAGAAACCACCGAGAGCTTGGCAAAAAGAGAAGAGTTTGCGACACAGCGTAAACTGAATGCTCATAACCCAGCTCCAGAGCGTCGCCCTGATAAGAAGCAACGTCGTGACATCATCAAGTTCAAGCATCAATAAGCTAGAAGGAATAGCCAAATGGCAGACCCAATGTCTACAAGTAATGTTTTAAATCGCTACCTATTTGAAGACCTATCAGTACGTGGTGAATTGGTACAAATGGATGAAGCGTACCAACAAATTATTTCTAGCAAGGAATACCCAGCACCAGTGCAAAAGCTACTGGGTGAGCTATTGGTATCAACAACACTATTAACTGCGACCCTAAAGTTTGAAGGTTCTATCACGATGCAATTGCAAGGTGACGGCCCAGTATCTCTAGCAGTTATCAATGGCGATCACGATCAGAAGATCCGTGGTGTTGCTCGCTTTGAAGGCGATATCACAGACGACGCTGGTCTACACGACCTAATGGGTAAAGGTCACCTAGTGATCACCATTGATCCTAAGAAAGGTGAACGTTACCAAGGTATCGTTGGCCTTGAAGGTGACACGCTTGCACAAGTGCTTGAAGGCTACTTCGCTAACTCTGAACAGCTTAAGACTCGTCTATGGCTGCGCACTGGTGAGCATGAAGGCAAAGCACACGCTGCAGGTATGTTGCTACAAGTAATGCCTGATGGTACTGGTACTCCAGATGACTTCGAGCACCTAGAACAACTAACAGATACAGTGAAAAACGAAGAGCTATTCACTCTAGAAGCGAACGAACTGCTTTACCGTTTGTACAACCAAGAGAAAGTACAGCTATTCACACCACAACCGGTTGAGTTCTTCTGCGGCTGTTCACGCGATCGAAGCGCAGCAGCAATCATTACCGTTGCTCAAGAAGAGATCTACGACATCCTAAGCACCGAAGGAAGCGTTGGTCTACACTGCGATTACTGTGGCACAAACTACTCGTTCGACAAGAATGATGTTGATGCACTGTACGCAGAAGCAGCAGATAAAGGCAGCAATACGGTTCATTAATTTACGGCGTACCAAAAACACGTAATTTACCCCAAAAAGGTCAGCACTCAGCTGGCCTTTTTTGTGATCAAAATAGCGCAAACTCCGTAACATCTCGTAATAAAATCACCGCTTAATTTTAATCAATTAATAATGTTCTCGCCCCTAGCGCAAAGGTTTGCGTACAGGATAGACTAGTTGGGCCAATATGTGACGAGACGCTTAAAACCCCATGGTTAATATGGATATTTTTTTGAGCTATATCCCTGTTTCCCCCGAGTCTCGTTGCTAGCATGGTGAGCAGATAACAATAAAAAATTAATACAAAATCCCTACAAAATATCCTACAAGGAGCACCTATGACCGTTATGGAACATACAAAGGCTGCACAAATTGATCTAACTAAGCACGGACTGACTGGCGTTACTGAAGTTCTTCGTAATCCTAGCTACGAGCAGTTATTCGTTGAAGAAACACTGCCAGGTTTGGAAGGCTACGAAAAAGGCGTAGTAACGGAACTAGGCTCTGTTGCGGTAGACACTGGTATCTTTACTGGCCGCTCACCAAAAGATAAGTACATTGTTAAAGATGACACGACCCGCGATACCATGTGGTGGTCAGATCAAGGCAAAAATGACAACAAACCGATTACAACTGAAGTATGGAATGAGCTGAAAGAGCTTGTGACAACTCAGCTATCTGGCAAGCGCCTGTTTGTCATCGACGGTTACTGTGGTGCTAACCCTGATACGCGCTTAAGCGTGCGTATTATCACTGAAGTAGCGTGGCAAGCGCACTTCGTTAAGAACATGTTCATTCGTCCAACTGACGAAGAGCTAGCAACGTTCGAACCTGATTTTGTGGTAATGAACGGTGCTAAAACAACCAACCCTAACTGGGAAAAACAGGGTCTAAACTCTGAAAACTTCGTTGCTTTCAACCTAACAGAGCGCGTTCAAATCATCGGTGGTACTTGGTACGGCGGTGAGATGAAAAAAGGCATGTTCGCAATGATGAACTACCTGCTTCCTCTGCAAGGCATTGCTTCAATGCACTGTAGTGCAAACGTCGGCGAGAAAGGCGATGTAGCCATCTTCTTCGGTCTATCTGGTACAGGTAAAACTACGCTTTCAACCGATCCTAAGCGTGAGCTAATCGGTGATGATGAGCACGGTTGGGATGACGATGGTATCTTCAACTTCGAAGGTGGTTGTTACGCGAAGACGATTCGTCTATCTAAAGAAGCAGAACCTGAAATCTACAATGCAATCCGTCGTGATGCACTACTAGAAAACGTAACGGTTCGTGGTGATGGTTCTATCGATTTTGATGACGGTTCAAAAACTGAGAACACTCGTGTTTCTTACCCGATTCACCACATCGATAACATCGTAAAACCAGTATCAAAAGCCGGTCACGCTCAAAAGGTTATCTTCCTGACTGCTGATGCATTCGGTGTACTGCCACCCGTTTCTAAACTGACTCCAGAACAAACGAAGTACCACTTCCTATCTGGCTTCACTGCAAAACTAGCGGGCACTGAGCGTGGTATTACTGAGCCAACGCCAACGTTCTCTGCGGCATTTGGTGCGGCATTCTTAACTCTTCACCCAACTCAGTACGCTGAAGTGCTTGTGAAGCGTATGGAAGCGGCTGGCGCTGAAGCTTACCTAGTGAACACAGGTTGGAACGGTACTGGTAAACGTATCTCTATCCAAGATACTCGCGGCATCATCGACGCTATCCTAGATGGCTCAATCGACAACGCTGATACTAAAGTTATCCCTATGTTTAACCTAGAAGTGCCACTAGCGCTACACGATGTTGACCCAGCGATCCTTGACCCACGCGATACGTACACTGACCCTCTACAATGGGAAAGCAAAGCGAAAGATCTAGCCGAGCGCTTCATCAACAACTTTGATAAGTACACAGACAACGCTGAAGGTAAGTCACTGGTTGCAGCTGGTCCTCAACTGGACTAATCCAACCACCTGCTCGGGCTTAGCCAAAAGCGAACGCCCAATTTAAAACGATATTTTTGTAGCAAGCCCCTCTTTTGAGGGGCTTTTTTGTTGATGCTTGCCCCTTTTTGTTCCACTCTGTTTTGAGACTATTGAAATTTAAGGCTTTCAGGGAATGAAAAAGGTATTCATGGTGTTCGGCATTGTGTTGGCTATCGCCGTTGCAACTATCGCAGCGTTGCTATTAAGCCTGCAGACCCAATACCGTGCGGATGTTGCTAACTTTTTTATCAAACATACGATTGAACAACCTGTACTCATTGAAGATGTTGAGTATCAGGCGCCTTATCACATCACCTTAATGGGCATTACCCAAAGCCAACCTGAAAAACAGGCACCTCTGTATATCGACAAGATCGATCTTTGGTTCAGCCCCAGATCGATGACAGAGGCGAAACTGGTCTTTGAATCTGTTTTGATCAGTGGACTGCAATTAGAAGCAGACGATCTAAGAACACTGACATCTTTATTTACCCAGCCAAACATCAAGCTCCACCAGCTGGCCATCAACAATCTCGACTTTTCGACGCCAGAGTTTAATGCGCGAGGAATCGACCTGCAGATCTCCGACCCAACATGGCACAACGACAACTCGCTGCTACCTTATGGAAAAACCCAACTTTCTGCCTCACAACTGTATTGGCAAGGTGAAGCATTCGATAACCTGTTGATTGACCTAGACCTCAAGCCGAGTGACAGCACCCTTTATGGTGCTTCGTTTGACTGGCGTGGCGCCAAGATTTCCGGCCAAGCAGAGCAGTATCAACAAGATTGGTCGTTGGTGAATGTGACCGTCGATGGCTTACGACTCAATCAGAAACAGACCCAAAACCTACTAAGTAAAGAGTGGGACGTGGCAGGTATTCAGATTAATCACATCAATAGCTTAGATATTCTACGTAGCGACATAGAATGGCAAGATGGCCACCTCGCTGCCTTTGATGCCTCACTAGAAAATATCCAACTGCCTTTTGAAATCTGGAAACAACAGAAAGCTATTTTCTCTCTGCAAGCAGAAGGAGTGACCATTGATGATGACATGTTCATCGAGCCAAGCCTCAAGTTCAACCTAGAAACAAACCAGATTCTGATTGAAGATTTCTATACTCAATTCCTGCAAGGCACTGTTCAGCTTAATGGCGAAGTCACCCCTAGCAGCATTGAATTAGCGCAACTCGACCTACAAGGCATCAAGTGGATTACCGAAAACCAAGATAGCCCTCTAGTCGTAGCTCGCCTATTACCTTGGCTCACACAGCTCCAGAACGTCGAAATTAGCCAGCTTAATATAGAACGCAGTCAACTCATCCAACTCGCACAACAACCTTACTGGCAGGTCTCTGGATTACATGTCGAGGGGCATCAAGTTCAACTGCTGCAAGATAGAAAACTGGGCTTGTGGCAAGGGAAGCTGATGGCGAGCGCCAATGATGCCAGCTACCAAAATATTCTCAGCGCACAGCCTGTGGTTGAGATGAATAGCGAACAAGGAAAATGGACGCTGACACGTCTGTTTGCACCACTCAGGAATGGCTACATTGAAGCCAATGCAACGCTCGATTTTAACCAAATCAGCAAGCCATGGAGCTTAGACATTTCTGCCGATGGGTTACCCATTGCGCCGATGCTGCAGCAACTTGAATTACCGCTCGATGCAACCGGGTATGGCGAGTTTGAACTTCAAGCCGCAGGTTTATATGGCGACTCTCTGATGCTCGGTTACTCAACCACAGGGCAACTCACTGGCAGCGTTCGCCAAGGTGTGATGACCTTTAATGACAAGCTTTCTGAAACATCGACTGATAACGTGTTTGAAATTCCAGAGCTTAATGCGCATTTTGACCGTGGGCGCTTCACTCTCGAACCGATGCACATTATTGGTGCATCAGCAGCAGAGCAAGGCGAACAAAGGGTTCAAACGCTCAATGGCGAGGCTTCTGGAGAACTCGACTTGCTTAAAGCCGAGCAACACACCCTCTCGATTACCCTATCGGACCCATGCCATCAAATCTCAGGAAAGCTCACCCTAGCTGAGTATTCGGAGATTAACGACTGCCAACAAAAAAGCGCCACTCCACAGGAGTAGCGCCTTGTATCTTTAATCTGTATCTGTATCTGTATCTGTTAGCCAGTGTCAGCTATACGTTTACGTTGGAGTCTGTTGATAATCGCTTTTTGTAGTCAGGGATCAGCATATAGGTTCCCGTAAACTCTACCGCTTCCACATCGCCGCTATGAATGGTCACGTGAATGATGATACGTGCCTTTCTTCCTGACGCAAGGCGGTCCAAGTCACCACTGATCCCATCCAATGAAGTAGAGGCAACAGGGTTTTGCTCAACCGGGTGACGATAACGAATATTACTGTCTGCCAGCACGATATCGCCGGTCAGCCCGCGTTCTTTCATCAATAACCAAGTCATCCCCCAACCCGTTAAGGTCGCTAAGGTAAAGGCAGAGCCTGCAAACATGGTGTTATGAGGGTTCAAGTTGGGATTCAGCTGAGCACTACACTCAAATTGGTAACCCGTGTATTGGTTGATCTTGATGCCCATCTTGTCACTGATCGGGATCTGATGTTCCCAGCGCTGCTGAAGCTCATTACACCACTCAGGCTTGCGTAGAACGTCTGCCATTGGGTCAAGATGCTTAACCATCTGTTGGTGACGCACAGGGCCACGTTGATCGTTAATCTCACCGCGACGTTCAAATTCATTCTTCTCATAGAATGAGATCGCATCTTCACGTGCATTACACACCAAGCGCTTTGCACCCTCTTGGCGAGCCAATGACTCAAGTGCGACTAGAATCAACGAACCCATGCCTTTACTTTGGCGAGATTTCTTCACCGCCATATAGCGGATCTGACCTTCCAGATCTGGGGTGATATACAGACGACCAATCGCCATCGGGCGACCACGACCATCAACAATCATGCGATGGTGACTCATTGGGTCATATTCATCGCGCTCAGAACCTACCGGCATTCGCCAAGGTTCACGGAGCATCTGCCAACGAAAATGGTAATACTTGTTTAGCTGATTTTCGGTGGTCGGTGTTATGAGTTTAAACATGCTTATTCCTTTAAGCCTAAACCTGCAGCCAGAATGTCACTGGGCCATCATTAACCAAAGACACTTTCATGTCGGCAGCGAATCGGCCACGTTCCGTTGGCAACACTGATTCACACTGGTCAGAGAAATAGTTGTAAAGACGCTCAGCATCTTCTGGGTGAGCACCACGAGAGAACCCTGCTCGAGTCCCTTTCTTGGTATCGGCCGGCAGAGTGAATTGAGACACCACTAATACCTTACCTTCTACCTGCTTCACGTTGAGGTTCATTTTATCGTCTTCATCTCCAAAGACACGATAAGTGGTCACTCGTTCCATCAAACGTTTGGCTTTGGCTTCGTCATCACCTTTTTCTACGCCTAACAGAACCAATAAGCCTTGCTCAATCTCACCCACTACTTCGCCATCAACACGGACGGCAGCTTCACTTACTCTCTGGATCAGTGCTATCACTGTTGTTTCCTTGCTCTGTGATTTTATCTTTATCCGACGAGTGTACCATTTCTTTCGAGTCACTCCACTGTTCCTGCTCACCCAATGCAGCCGTCACTTCAGCGCCCACCAGCACGATCAACCAGCACAAATACACCCAGACAAACAGAATAGGAATCGCCGCTAATGCGCCATAAATCAACTGGTAAGAAGGGAATTGAGTAATGTAGGCTGCGAAGCCTTTCTTACTGAGTTCGAACAACATAGCAGCCACTAGAGAACCTGCAGCCGCATGAGAAAAGTGTATCTTTTTGTTGGGAACCAACAGATACAGACCGAAAAACGCAAAGAAAGAGAGAATCAAAGGAAGTTTGCGAATCACGGTATTAAAGGCGCCAGACACCACCTCGTTTTGCAGCAAGCTCAATGATGTCACATAAGAAGTGGCTGCAATGCTCGCCCCAACTAAAATAGGTCCAAGCGTGAGCACCATCCAGTACATAGAAAAAGACAGCACCGCACGTCGCTTCTCGTCGACACGCCAGATGTAGTTTAAGTTCTTATCAATATTCGAGATCAGCATCAGCGCTGCAATGAATAAGAACACACTGCCCACCGCCGTCATTTTTCCGGTATTGGCAACGAACTCTAACAAGGCACCGTGTACGGCATCCCCAGACGCGGGAACAAAGTTGGTAATAACGAAGTTTTGAATGACGATACCAACATCAGCAAAGATGGAGAATGACGACAAGATAGAGAGCAGAACCGTCAGCATCGGTACGATCGAGAGCAAAGTAATGTACGCCAAGTATCCCGCATTCACATTGACTCTATCGTGCGTCATTCGCGCCAAAAGATAGCGAGAAAACTGAATACTGAGTGTGGCGACCTTTTTTATCTTCAACTTGTAACTCCCTTGTAACTCGTTCATAGTCCTAATTAATATTCCTTTATTTAACTATAGGAAACTAGGATGCCTTATTTAATAGTTATAGTCCTCTCTATTTTTACTCTTACTGGATGCCAATCAGCTTATTACTCCGCAATGGAGCAAGTGGGTTACCACAAGCGTGACATTATGGTCGATAGAGTGGAAGACGCTAAAGAGTCGCAGCAGGATGCTCAGGAAGAGTTTACCAGCGCACTTGAAGCACTCAGCAGCCTGACTAACTTCAGTGGCGGCGACCTTGAAGACATGTACAACCAAATCAACGATAAATACCAAGACAGCGAGAAAGCCGCGCAAAATGTCAGTGATCGCATTGCTGCGATTGAAGATGTGTCGGATGCGCTGTTTGAAGAGTGGCAGAGTGAATTAGATCTCTACACCAGTGATTCACTGCGCCGCTCGAGTGAGCAAAAGCTTCGTGAAACTAAATCGTCTTACCAAACGATGCTGTCAGCAATGAAGCGCGCCGAGAAGAAAATGGACCCCGTGCTCAATACCCTTCGCGACAACACGCTTTACTTGAAGCACAACCTCAATGCGAGCGCTGTCGGCTCGCTGCAAGGTGAGTTTATGAGCTTAGAAAAAGACATCGCCTACGCAATAGAACAGATGAATGCTGCGATCGCCGAATCGGATAAGTTCCTAGCTCAGTTGAACCAAAAATAACGCCCGTAGACACAAATAAAGATAAGCCCGTATGAACCCAATCATTATTACTGGCGGCCCTGGCGCCGGAAAAACCACATTGATCAATGCTTTGGGTGATGCGGGTTACCCCACCTTCGCTGAGTCCTCTCGCCAGTTAATCGAACAGCAGAGCCAACTTGAGAACGGTATCTTACCTTGGTTAGACCTTCCGGGCTTTGCACGCCTATGTTTAACCGTCATGAGCGAACAAAAAGACCAAGCCAGTCAGCATCCAATTGCCTTTCTCGATCGCGCCATTCCAGATATCTGTGGCTACTTGGCTCAGGCGAAACTAGAGATAAACACAACCTACCGAGAAGCGAGCCTAGGTTATCACCCCCAAGTGTTGTTCTGTCGCCCTGAGGCTTCAATTTATGTACAAGATGATGTGAGACCTTATCCGTTTGAGGAGGCGCTAGAGATTCACCACGCTTTAGTAACAGTCTACCAAGAGCTTGGTTATGAGGTGGTTGAAGTGCCGTTTATGTCGGTAGCTGAGCGAGTTCAATTCGTTGAAAGTCATCTAGGAATCAAAAGCTAGATTCCAGATATCTCGTCCCTCGATTCTGGAATGACGATTCGATGAGTAGATATGGAACACGCTCTTCGCATCTCGCATCTCGGTTACCCGTATCTAAACAAACTGCCGTCATTCCCTACAGCGAGGTACGTGCATGAATGGGAACACCTTGGATGCCGTAAGAGAAAGATTCCAGATATTTCGTTCCTCAATTCTGGAATGACGATTCGATGACAGGAAATGGATAAAAGAGAACGGGTACCAAAGATAGTCACCCTCTTAGTGGCTGACTATCTTTGTCTAAACGCGCTCTTTGTACCCCACACCTCGTTTATTTGTAGCCACCAAACAGACTTCCGTCATTCCCTACAGCGAGGCACGAGCGTGATAGGGAATCTCTTCCACACTGTAAAAAGATTCCTGATATCTCGTTCCTCGAATCTGGAATGACGATTCGATGGCAGGAAATGGATAAAGAGAACGGACACCGAAGATACTCACCCTCTTAGTACCTGACTATCTTCGTCTAAACGCGCTCTTTGTACCCCACACCTCGTTTATTTGTAGCCACCAAACAGACTTCCGTAATTCCCTACAGCGAGGTACGTGCATGAATGGGAACTCCTTGGGTGCCGTAAAAGAAAGGTTCCAGATATCTCATCCCTCGATTCTGGAATGACGATTCGATGACAGGAAATGGATAAAAGAGAACGGGTACCAAAGATAGTCACCCTCTTAGTGGCTGACTATCTCCAGCCTAAATACGCTCTTCGTATCCCGCATCTCGTTTACTCGAATCTAAACAAACTAAAAACAAAAGCCCCGAGCAGCTAGGCTACTCGGGGCTTTCTTATCTACTTAGCTAGAAGCTAGTCAGCTGGCAATTAAGCCTTAGCTGGACGTGCTGCACGCTTACGTTCGTTTTCAGTAAGAAGCTTCTTACGGATACGAATGCTTACTGGCGTTACTTCTACTAGTTCGTCTTCGTCGATGAACTCAAGAGCTTGCTCTAGAGTGTGACGGATAGGTGGCGAAAGAACCTGTGCTTCATCAGTACCAGATGCACGAACGTTCGTTAGCTGCTTACCTTTCAGACAGTTTACTGTTAGGTCGTTTGAACGGTTGTGAATACCGATGATTTGACCTTCGTATACTTCATCCGCGTGCTCAGCAAATAGACGACCACGTTCTTGTAGGTTGAATAGTGCGTAAGTCAGAGCTTTACCAGTTGCGTTCGAGATTAGAACACCGTTGTTACGTTGACCAATTACGCCGCCTTTGTGAGGACCGTAGTGATCAAATGAGTGGTAAAGAAGACCAGAACCAGACGTTAGAGTTAGGAACTCAGTTTGGAAACCGATAAGACCACGAGAAGGCATCATGAAGTCCATGCGAACACGGCCTTTGCCATCTGGAGACATATCAGTTAGCTCACCTTTACGTAGACCGATGTTTTCCATGATGCCACCTTGGTGCTCTTCAAGCACGTCGATAGTCACAGTTTCAAACGGTTCAGTTAGGTTGCCATCTTCGTCTTTCTTGATGATAACTTCTGGACGAGATACAGCTAGCTCGAAGCCTTCACGACGCATGTTTTCGATCAAGATAGATAGGTGAAGCTCACCACGACCTGAAACACGGAAACGATCTGGGTTATCAGTTTCTTCAACACGTAGTGCAACGTTGTGTACTAGTTCTTTCTCTAGACGCTCAAGGATGTTACGTGAAGTAACGAACTTACCTTCTTTACCCGCGAACGGAGAAGTGTTTACTTGGAACGTCATTGTTACTGTTGGTTCATCAACAGAAAGCGGAGTCATTGCTTCAACATTGTTTACGTCACAGATAGTGTCTGAAATTTTCAGCTCACCAAGACCAGTGATTGCAATGATGTCGCCAGCGTTAGCTTGCTCAACTTCGTGACGGTCAAGACCTAGGTAACCAAGAACTGTACCTACTTTACCGTTACGTTTTTTGCCTTCTGCATTTACGATAGTTACTTGTTGGTTTGGTTTAACAGAACCACGAGTAACACGAGCAACACCGATAACACCCACGTAAGAGCTGTAATCAAGTTGCGAAATTTGCATTTGTAGTGGACCGTCAAGGTCAACTGCAGGCGCGTCTACTGTATCAACAACAGCTTGGAACAATGGTTCCATGTTCTCGCCAGTTTCGCCTTCAGTCATTGTTGCCCAACCGTTTAGAGCTGAAGCGTAAACAACTGTGAAGTCTAGTTGCTCATCAGTAGCACCTAGGTTGTCGAAAAGGTCGAATACTTGATCCATAACCCAATCAGGACGAGCGCCTGGGCGGTCAATCTTGTTGATTACAACGATTGGCTTAAGACCGTGTGCGAATGCTTTTTGCGTTACGAAACGAGTTTGAGGCATTGGGCCATCAACTGCATCAACGATAAGCAGAACAGAGTCAACCATAGACATGATACGCTCAACTTCACCACCGAAGTCCGCGTGTCCCGGAGTATCTACGATGTTGATGCGGTAATCATTCCAGTTGATTGCTGTGTTCTTAGCAAGAATGGTAATGCCACGCTCTTTTTCGATGTCATTCGAATCCATGACACGCTCTTCAGCTTCACCACGAGACTCAAGAGTGCCTGACTGTTGTAGCAGTTTATCAACCAAAGTCGTTTTACCGTGGTCAACGTGCGCGATGATCGCGATATTTCTTAACTTATCAATCTGTGGAGTAGACATGGATTCTCGATTCACTCATAAAAGTAGCCGTCACTTATCTCAAAAGTTTGGATAATAACCGCTAGCTTGATTTAAAAAACGGTCAATAATATACCAGATTCTAGACAAAAACCCAGAAATATGTGATCTGAACCAAGGCTTTTTTCTTTATTAGCGATTCATATCCGCTTAACTTTGATTCAGTACAGTGTTGAGCAGCCAAATTCGTAGGACTCTAAAAAAGTATCACCTGCGATTGGCGAGCCCAATCTCCCACAAAATAACAAAAGTGAATTGACAACTTAGGCAATTCATTGCTGAATGGTGCTCGCTTATGTCTCATATTGGTGCACAGATAAACTATTGCACCAATAAGGTGCAACTAGAGATCATTTTGGTGCAAAAACCAGATTGAGCAAAATCGCAAAACAAGTAAATCATTGAAATTAATGGAATAATTTTTTTGGCACGTTTTTGGCAATAGATAAATCAGCATCGATTAATGCACTTATAGACATTAATCAATGCTAGTTTCAACCGAATCGAGCTAATACCGAATTAATAACACTGGAGGTTATCCAAGATGTCAGTAGAAAATGTACTATCCCTGATCCAAGAGAACGAAGTTAAATTTATCGACTTACGTTTTACTGATACAAAAGGTAAAGAGCAGCATATCTCTATTCCTTCTCACCAAGTTGATGCAGACTTCTTCGAAGAAGGCAAAATGTTTGACGGCTCTTCAGTAGCTGGTTGGAAAGGCATTAACGAATCTGACATGGTAATGATGCCAGACGCAGCATCTGCTGTACTGGACCCATTCACAGAAGACGCAACGCTAAATATCCGTTGTGACATCCTAGAGCCTGCAACAATGCAAGGCTACGACCGTGACCCACGCTCTATCGCTAAACGTTCTGAAGAGTACCTACGTTCTACAGGTATCGCAGACACAGTTCTTGTTGGTCCAGAGCCAGAATTCTTCCTATTTGACGACGTTAAGTTCTCAAACGACATGTCTGGTTCTTTCTTCAAGATCGATGACGTAGAAGCAGCTTGGAACACAGGTTCTGACTTCGAAGGCGGTAACAAAGGTCACCGTCCTGGCGTTAAAGGCGGTTACTTCCCAGTAGCTCCAGTAGATTCATCTCAAGACATCCGTTCAGCAATGTGTCTAGTAATGGAAGAGATGGGCCTAGTTGTTGAAGCTCACCACCACGAAGTAGCAACTGCGGGTCAAAACGAAATCGCAACTCGCTTCAATACGCTAACAGCGAAAGCTGATGAAACTCAAAT
>NZ_JADDYK010000116.1:47698-75149 GCF_015163615.1 Vibrio sp. OPT18 | reverse complement strand
CTACAAGTACGTTGTACACAACGTTGCTCACGCATTTGGTAAAACAGCGACATTCATGCCTAAGCCACTAGTTGGTGACAACGGTTCTGGTATGCACGTTCACCAATCCCTAGCAAAAGACGGCGTTAACCTGTTTGCTGGTGATAAGTACGGCGGCCTATCTGAAATGGCTCTTTACTACATCGGTGGTGTAATCAAGCACGCTCGTGCAATCAACGCGTTTGCTAACCCATCAACTAACTCGTACAAGCGTCTTGTACCTGGTTTCGAAGCACCTGTAATGCTTGCTTACTCAGCACGTAACCGTTCTGCTTCTATCCGTATCCCAGTAGTACCAAGCCCTAAAGCACGTCGTATCGAGCTACGTTTTGGTGACCCAGCAGCTAACCCATACCTATGCTACTCAGCAATGCTTATGGCTGGCCTTGACGGTATCAAGAACAAGATTCACCCAGGCGAAGCTATGGATAAAGATCTATACGACCTTCCTGCAGAAGAAGCAGCTGAAATCCCAACAGTTGCAGAATCTCTACAAGAAGCTCTAGCAGCGCTTAGCGAAGACCGTGAGTTCCTAACAGCTGGCGGCGTATTCTCTGACGATTTCATCGATTCTTACATCACTCTGAAGTCTGACGACGTACAACGTGTGAACATGGCTACACACCCACTTGAGTTTGAACTGTACTACTCAGTTTAATCTCCTGTAGAGATAAGCTACTTCTTACTGCAACCTTGTAAGAATCGCTGACTAAATATTAGGCTCGCCTCGCAGGCGGGCCTTTTTTATGTTCTCTCGACGCTCCCCTCCTCGTAACATATTCGATACCAATCGTAGTAAATAACTGCTCACCCTAGCTTGTTAAAACACTCGATAACTTCGTTACAATTTTTGATTGTAGAATAACTACTTATCGAAAAATTCTGCCTCGTTCTCAAGCCTTTTTCCTGCGCTATTTGTGAACATTAACTTACTGTGATTGGTATTAAACAAAAGCCCTCAGAGGCTGTCGCGCTAAATTCAAAAAAATCAATAACAAAACTAACGCCAAACGTGAAATCACCTAGCGGTGAAAAGAGGCTAAAGATATGAAAAACATACTGTTCCTGATCGGGTTAACAGTCGCGCTCTCGTGCTCTGCTCAAACGGTGTATACCTGGGTAGATGAAGATGGCGTGCTCCACTTTAGTGATAACCCTAGCGCTCAAGATGCCGAGGCTCTTCGCCTGCCAGATGTGCAAGCTTCAGCACCCGCCCCTAAATTTGAGGCCTCAACTCCGGTTGACGTCGCGGCTTCCTCTACAACTAAAACGGCAACGACAGCTAAAACTCAGGCAGAAGCAGAAGCCAAAGAGCGTGAGGTTCCCACTCAATTAGCCCTCACCATGCTGACTCCAGTTCATGATCAAACCATTCGCAACAACCGCGGCTTAATCCCGATTCAGATAGAGCTCAACCGAAAACTTGGTATCGGGGAGCAATTACAATTGATGCTCGATGGCCGTCGATATGGCGCCCCACAGACCCAACCTATTTGGGAATTAAAAGGTATCGATCGAGGTACTCACACCATTGCAATTCAAGCACATCGAAGCGGCAAGCTTATTGCATCTACTAGTCCAGTCACCGTGTATTTACATCGAGCGACGCTCAAGTAGGCCAATGTGTTAAAAGAGGCCAAATAACCTCTACTTTTCACCTAATCGAAGCAGCTTTCAGCGACTCTAATGAATTATCTTTAGCTTCTGGTTGATATGCGCCATACTTGAACTTAGCTACGCACCAATTTGGTGCAGTGAGAAAAACACCAGTTCAAGGACGAAATAGTGAATCGATCAGCCAAAAGCGACAGCATAGATACACATCATCTTTCCAGCGCCATTCTCGACAATATGGTGACTTCGACATTGATGCTCGATGAGCAACTGTATGTTCGATACGCCAATCCGGCGGCTGAGCAGCTCTTTTCACAGAGCGCACGACGCATCGTTGATCATCCACTGAGCCAACTTATCCAACACGCTTCACTTGATTTGGCGCTTCTGACGCAACCGCTACAAAGTGGCCAGAGCATTACCGACAGTGACGTTACCTTCGTTGTTGATAACCGCCCACTGATGCTTGAAGTCACGGTTAGCCCAATATCTTGGCAGCGAGAGACGCTGTTATTGGTTGAGATGCGCAAGATAGACCAGCAAAGACGCCTTAGCCAAGAGCTCAACCAACATGCACAACAACAAGCGGCTAAGCTGTTGGTACGCGGGTTAGCACATGAGATCAAAAATCCACTCGGTGGCTTAAGAGGTGCGGCGCAGTTACTTGGTAAAATGCTTCCTGATCAGTCTCTTAATGAATATACGCAGATCATTATTGAGCAAGCCGACCGCTTAAGAGCATTAGTCGACCGTCTGCTTGGCCCACAGAAGCCGGGGACTAAATCAGAAGAGAACCTTCACCAGATACTTGAAAAAGTTAGGCAGCTCGTAGAGCTCGAATCGGGTTCAACGCTCGCCATCGAAAGGGATTACGACCCTAGCCTACCGGACATCTTGATGGATTCGGCACAGGTTGAACAAGCGATGCTCAATATCGTGAGCAACGCAGCGCAGATTCTAAAGACTCAGGATTCTGGAAAAATCACCATTCGCACCAGAACGGTGCATCAAGCAAATATACACGGGCAGCGACACAAACTCGCGGCTCGTATTGAGATCAGCGATAACGGTCCGGGCATCCCCGATGATTTAAAAGACACCTTGTTTTACCCAATGGTCAGCGGACGAGAAGGTGGAACAGGGCTGGGGTTATCGATTTCTCAAAACCTGATCGATCAACACAATGGGAAAATTGATGTTGAAAGCTGGCCGGGCAACACCACATTCACGATTTATCTACCGATTTAGGTCACAAGAGCCTCGCTATTGAACAGCGAGATGAAAGGCTTAACTCGGTAACACAAAAATTAAGACATCATAAAAACAACAATGATTATCACAATAGATTTGGCTGCAAAGGAATTGAATTATGAGTAAGGGATACGTTTGGGTCGTCGATGACGACAGCTCTATCCGCTGGGTAGTAGAGAAAACACTTTCATCTGCGGATATTAAGTGTGAAACATTTGCTGATGCTGAGAGCGTACTACTTGCGCTTGAGCGTGAGACACCGGACGTATTGGTGTCTGATATTCGCATGCCTGGCATTGACGGAATTGAGCTGTTACACCAAGTTCACCAGCGATCTCCCGACCTACCCGTGATCATTATGACCGCGCACTCAGACCTTGATGCGGCGGTGAATGCTTATCAAAAGGGCGCCTTTGAATATCTACCAAAGCCGTTCGATATTGATGAGACACTGACTCTAGTAGAGCGAGCAATCGCACACAGCCAAGAACAGAAGCGCGAGCAAGCCAGTGAAGTCGCTGAAGACACCAACGCGCCAGAAATCATCGGTGAAGCACCGGCAATGCAGGAGGTTTTCCGAGCGATTGGTCGTTTATCTCGCTCATCCATATCCGTGCTGATCAATGGTGAATCGGGTACCGGTAAAGAGTTGGTCGCTCACGCTCTGCATCGTCACAGCCCAAGAGCTAAGAAGCCCTTCATAGCCTTGAACATGGCAGCAATCCCTAAAGATCTGATCGAGTCTGAACTGTTTGGACACGAAAAAGGTGCCTTTACCGGTGCTAACAGCGTTCGCCAAGGACGCTTCGAACAAGCCAACGGCGGCACCCTGTTTCTTGATGAAATCGGCGACATGCCACTCGATATTCAGACTCGCTTGCTACGTGTACTTTCTGATGGCCAATTTTATCGCGTGGGTGGACACTCTGCGGTTAAGGTTGACGTTCGTATCGTTGCCGCAACCCACCAAGATCTTGAACGATTGGTACATGAAGGCGACTTCCGTGAAGACCTTTTCCACCGACTCAACGTTATCCGAATCCATATCCCGGCACTGCGCGAACGTAAACAAGACATTGAAAAACTGACTCATCACTTCCTAGCATCCGCCGCCGAAGAGCTCGGTGTTGAAGTGAAGACGCTGCATCCTGAGACCATTTTGAAGCTCAACCAGCTCAATTGGCCGGGTAACGTGCGTCAGCTTGAAAACATTTGCCGTTGGCTCACCGTGATGGCGAGCGGCAGCGAAATTCTCCCTTCAGACCTGCCACCAGAGCTGTTGGAAGAAAAAGTGGTGACAACCTCAGGAACTGGAGATAACTGGCAACAACTGCTCGCTAATTGGGCAAAGTGTGCGCTTAATTCAGGAGAAAAAGAGCTGCTGACTTATGCTCTGCCAGAGTTTGAACGTATACTGCTAGAGGCTGCACTCCACCATACTAATGGTCATAAACAGGATGCAGCTAAGGTTTTGGGATGGGGAAGAAATACCCTAACTCGTAAACTCAAAGAACTGTACTAGACCTTATATGATTCTCGATGCAGCTACTTTTTAACCAAAAAAGTGTCGCTTGGTTTGAATAGTGTCGGTACAATTACAGTACACTATTCACCAAAGTTGTAGCTAAAGATGTCTTTGAAAACACAAATTACTTTGAGAACCGCAGTGGTTCTGCCATTCGTGATGATTTTTCTGTTCACTATGGGCGTAATGGTTTTCACTCAAAAGCTAAGCTACAAAGAGATGGTGAGTGATGTTAGTGCACGCCAACTAACATCACTGACTGACAATGTTCATCAAAGCCTGTCTAATTTTTTAGAGAAGCCATTTCACGCGAACCTCTCACTCAGCCATAACATCGGCTACCACCACCTTTATCAGCCCGGTAATCTCAGTAAGGTCCAAGACTATATTTTTTATACGTTTTCAGACCATTACACAGCTGTACCTCAACTCGATGTGATCGGTTTTGGCTCTGAAGATGGTAACTACGTCGGTTTCCGCAAAGAAGCCAACAAAGGCTACACCTTGATGGTGCAAGACGAACGTACCAATGATCAGTTGGTCATTTACCGTGGCAGCAAGATTAGTGAAGACATTCGATCGGTAATTTCAGGTTACGATCCTAGAATCCGTCCTTGGTACACACCCGTTGCGACACAGAAAAAACCGTTATGGTCACCAATTTATGCCAATGCTGACGAACGCCAAGAAATCACCTTATCTGCTCTCGCGCCTATCTATGATGATAACGAATTCAAAGCCGTCGTCGTCAGCGACATCAAGATCAATACCTTCAATGCGTTTCTCAGAAAGCTCAAAGATAGAACAGATGCCTCTGTTTACATAATCGATAAACAGCAACGTTTAGTCGCACACTCCGGTGGAGGCAGTGTCGTCTCATGGGGCACAGGAAAAACTAACAAAGGCCAACGCTTACTGGCAACAGAGAGTGCTAACCCCGTCATACGTGAAAGCGCCAGTTACGTAGACCAATTCCACCTAATCGATAATTTGGGCGAGCAGCGTTTTAGCTTTAGCCTAGACAACGAACGCTACTTTAACCAAATCACCCCTTACGAAGATGAACACGGCCTAACGTGGTTTATTGGAGTGTCGATTCCTGAAAGCAATCTGCTCGGTGAATTACCAGAAAATCAAAGAAACAGTTGGTTGCTCGGGCTAGCACTGAGTTGCCTTGGGGTCATTGCAGGATTAGTTGCCTTTAATCGCGTAACCCAACCCATCACCTCGACTGCAGATGCAGCCAAACGCCTTGCTAAAGGCGATTGGGACACGAGCATGCCAAAGACGGGGCATATCTATGAAACCAGCATGTTGGTGGAGTCATTCAATGAAATGGCCAACAACTTAAAGGCCTCGTTTCACGTCTTGCAGTCTCAGCTTACCTATGACTCATTAACCAAGCTATACAGCCGTGAAGGCTTTATTGATGCTGCCAAGAAACACCCTGACAACGAAACAGGCACGCTGTATTTGATTGGTATTGATCGCTTCCGAGACATCAATGACAGCCTCGGTCATTACAATGGTGACCAACTGCTTATCATTGCGGCCGCTCGTTTAAGAGGCACACTGCCATCCGAATACCTATTGGCTCGAACTGGTGGTGATGAGTTTGCCATTTACGCACCAAACGTAACGCAAAGCGATGATGTTCAACTGCTGACTAACCGCTTACTTCAAACCTTCGCTTCCCCATTTTCAATGGAATCAGAAAGCGTGGTGATCAAGGTATCGATGGGGATAGTGAATGTCTCGAATCTCTACGACATTACACTCCTGCTACGCAATAGCAGCATTGCATTGAGCAACGCGAAACAAGACAAAACCAGTGTCAGCATTTACAGCCCGGAGATGGGCAAAGCATCGAGACATCGCACCAAGATGCTAGCGCGAATGAGTCGAGCAATTGAGCTTCAACAGTTCGAACCGTTTTATCAGCCTATTATTGATCTGGAATCCGGCTCGACTATTGGTGCTGAAGCTTTAGCTCGCTGGATAACCGATGAAGGGGTGATCTCGCCACTCGAATTCATTCCTCTCGCGGAAGAGAGCGGGCTCATTTACGATATCGGAAAACAAATTCTGCATAAGTCCTGTCGAGATACAGCCATCGCGATTGAGTCAGGAAAGTGGGGTAAAGACTTCTCGATTCACGTCAATCTATCAGTCGATCAGCTAAGCGAAAGTGGCTTTGTGGAACAAGTAAAGGACACGCTGCGAGACACCAAGCTGCCAGCAAGCAACCTGACACTAGAGATCACCGAATCACGCATCGTCGACAATGATCCGACCATCATCGATAACATGCTGACGCTCAAAGCGTTAGGGGTCTCAATCGCAATTGATGATTTTGGTACTGGCTACTCTTCCCTAGCCTATCTGCAAAAACTGCCATTTGATTGCCTGAAGATCGATCGAAGCTTCGTTAGCAAGCTCAACAAAGAGAACCTCGACAGCTCCATCGTCGCGGCCATCGTTAACATCACTAAAGGTTTCAAAGTGAGCTTGGTGGCAGAAGGCGTTGAAACACAGCAACAGGCTGAACTTCTCAAGCAACTGCAGTGCCCGCTGGCTCAAGGCTTCTTATACAGTCGCCCAGTTCCGTTTGACCAATGGCCTACAGACCTCAGCAACTCCAAGCAAAGTACCAAGGTCAAACAAAATACCACTGAGAGCCTCACCTAAATCAGGCAGAAATCGAATGAGTCAGATACAAAAATGCCAGCATGATGCTGGCATTTTTTATTGTTCTGTTCTCTATCGAGCGATTAGATAACGCGAGAGAATTGCTGCTGGCGAGCCTTTGCACGTAAGTATTTATCAAAACACATACAGATGTTACGGATCAGCAAGCGGCCACGCAGAGTAACGCGGATTTCTTTATCATCGACTTCAACCAAATCATCGTTGATGAAGGTTTGTAGAAGCTCTAAATCTTCTTTGAAGTAGCGATTAAAGTTAACCGAGAACTCAGATTCGATCATGGTCTTATCAAGCTTAAAGTTACAGATAAGCTGCTTGATCACTTCACGACGTAGAAGGTCATCACTGTCTAGTGCCACGCCTTTCCAAAGTGCATGGCGCAGGTCATTGACCTGAGCGTAGTACTTTTTCAGCTCTTTCTGGTTTTGAGCGTAAGCATCACCGACCATAGAGATAGCAGAAACACCGAAACCAATTAGGTCAGCTTCGCCTTGGGTCGTGTAGCCTTGGAAGTTACGATGCAGAATACCTTCACGTTGTGCTACTGCTAGCTCATCTTCAGGTAGAGCAAAGTGGTCCATACCGATGAACTGGTAACCCGCCCCCGTTAGCGTCTCGATGGTATCTTGTAAGATAGCCATTTTCTCTTTCGCTTCCGGTAGGTCTTCGTCTTTAATCTTACGCTGCGCAGCAAACAGCTGAGGCATGTGTGCGTAGTTAAATACCGATAAACGACCTGGTTTCATCTCTAGCACTTGCTTCAATGTTTCAGCGAACAAAGCTTGAGTCTGCTTTGGTAGGCCGTAGATCAAATCAAGGTTGGTTGAACGGAAGCCTAGCTCTTTCGCACGTTGAACCATTGCAATGATGAATTCTTCATCTTGCTCACGGTTAACCAGCTTCTGTACTTCTTTATTGAAGTCTTGAACACCAATACTCAGGCGGTTGAAGCCTTCGTTACGCAGGTGGTCAAGTACGTCTAGCTCAATCTCACGCGGGTCGACTTCGATACTGATTTCAGCGTCAGCGGTGAAGTTAAACTCATCACGTAGAATCATCATCAAGCGAGTGATTTGTGTCTTGGTCAAGAACGTTGGCGTACCACCACCGAAGTGCAATTGCGTCACTTCACGGCCATTCAATAGAGAGGCGCGTTGGCGGATTTCATGTTCAATCACATCAAGATACTCATCCGCTTTATGCGAGTGACGAGTAATGACTTTATTACAACCACAGTAGTAACAAAGCTTGTGGCAGAACGGGATATGCACGTAAAGAGAGAGTGGACGCTCAGGATATTGAGTACACGCCATGTCGTAATCAGCGACGGTAAACGCTTCATGAAACTCCAACGCAGTTGGGTATGAGGTGTAACGAGGTCCCGAATAGTTGTACTTGTTTAAGATCTCTTGATCCCAAACGATTTGCTGATTCGTTGTTACTGGCTTGCTCGACATAGCGGTATTTCCAATTTAGATCCGCGAGAACCTAAGGTCTCTCAAATCATTTTACATACATTAAAATATAGACGGGTTATTTTGCCACACGACCTGTAAGGTCGTTCCAAGACAAAATCAATTTTTTAGACAAAAACTCAGAACTGCTAGCTTGATCACTAACAAAGCGTCGGGATTAACGAGACGCAAAAGGTAAGAAGGCTCATTTAACATCATCTGTTAAAGACAAAGCGTATTAAAGACGTGAGTCTTAAAAGCTGCATGTCTCAAAACAGCGCGTCTTAAAAACTGAGTGTTAAACAAGCCTCTATTTTAAAAATCTTAGCGACTAGATCATCTGAATGTTGATTTGGTTGTTGAGAGGTTTAACCTTCTCTTGCAACCTTTTCAGATCTTCAATGACCGCATCATTCAAGCGAGTCTCTGCCTTATGGCGCGTGAGATTCTGCTGCATGCGTTCTTTCTTCGTCAGTTCCTGTCTTGCCTCTCCGCGAGCCATATCTTTTACGATATGGTACAGCTCAGAAAGAGCAGGATACTCAGAATCAAAATCGACACGCTCATCACCCTGAACATTATCCATAATGATACACACTCGGATACTGATCTCAGGTAAGTCACATTGCCCTTGAATGCCCGCTAAACACAAAGTATTTACGTTTTCGTAAATCGTCGCGTTACGTTTTTCAATGGCTAGTGCTTGATGCTGCTTTTGCAACTCCGTCTGCTTCTTCACTTGAAGTAGAAGGTAACCTGCGTAAGAGCCCAAGCCGAGAATGATAATTCCACCAGCAATTGCTAATAAGGTTACGTTCATTGGCTATTAACCTTTAAAGCTGTCTAAATCGAAATCTTCGAATTGAGATAGCAAGTCTTCGTCAGAGCTCGCTTTCTTCTTAGAGGCAACTGGTGCTTCTTCGAAGATCTCTTCTTCATCGTCTTCTGGCTCTAGTAGACCTAAGCGGCCCATTAGGTGTTCGATACGATCAAGTTTCTCATCAACAAACTTCTGTAGACCAGCACCTAGGTTTTCACCATTTTCGATACGGTCTAGCAGTGTGTTCAGTTGAGCATCATTCTCAAGCATCTCTAACTCTTGTTCGTTAGATAGCTTGCGCTCTTGTTTAGTCGGCTTCTTCGCTGGTTCAACGATCAGCGGAATTTTTTTCTTGCTGCCTAAACGAGGGTCACGAGCTTGTGCAGCTTTACGCTGTTTTGCTTCGCTACCATCTGAGTGACGGCTGCCAGACTTAAGGCCTTTACGCTTTTTAACACGCTTACGTTCACGACCTTCAACATCAGATTCACTACGGTTACGAGTAACCATAGGTTCCGGAGCGCCAAGTGCTCCCGGCTTTCTTGATTTCTTACTACGACCCATTACTGCACTTTCCTCAGTAAAATTACATCATTTCCAAAAAATTCTAGTTCGAGCTTATCCCGCTCTGCCAAAAACTGGAATGTTTGACGACTAAAGAAGACGACATGTGTCGGGTCATTCTTGTAGTGCCAACCAGCAAACGCGTCTACGTCTATTACTAGTTTAGTCATAAGACCAATCCAGCCCTTGGGTTTAACTAAATTCAACCATTGCTGCCACACTTTGTCTGGGTGATAAAGATGCTCTATCACCTCCGTGGCAGTCATAAAGTCATACGTTTTTTCCAACACAGAGGGTTCTGGGTGGTAATAGATATCGTACAACTCCATGGTGTGTCCGGCTTCTTCTAACATAATAGATAGCGTAGGGCCTGGGCCACAACCAAAATCCAACCCTTGTGAGTTAGATGAAATTTTGTCTGTTAGTGGATCCGCGATGCGAGATAAAAAGCGGCGATAGCCTGCATCACTAGGATCGTTCTCATGGAGATCATAGTGTGCTTTTTCTTCTTTTGCTTCTAACCTTTGTTCAGGTTTAACAAATACCAGTTCACATTGCTGACACTGCAGATAGGCTCTGCGTTTGTCTTCAAAATAGTGATTCACGCCTTGGTGATGGCATAAGGGACAAGTATACATAGCACATCCTTAAACAGGGATGCGAAACATACCAGAAACTGAGTTTATAGTGGAGAGGTATTGGGTGTTTTTTCATCAAATCAATAAAAAAAGCGATAGGAAAACCTATCGCTCTCTAAATCTGCCTATATCGGCCAAAATTTGCATACTCAACTTGGTACACAAATCTCCATTTGTTATTGGTGCTTTCCATGCCAAATTTGTTTGTTGTTCATCGTCCTGATGAGTTTTGGCTATCCTTTTCTAACACCTTGTTGCTGGGCTGTCCTAGCCTGATCCTTTTCTGTCTATACCGTTAGACTAGATGATCATCCATATCTAAGTCAGCTCCTAGCTGATGGCGGTTACTTTACCGTGTTACAAAAAGACTACAAGAGTGCGACTTCACACTTTTGTACACAAATCGATCACACATTGATAAATCAGACATAAACCCAAAATGCATTAATAAAACCAATACAAAAGAAAACGCCCCGACCATTACTGATCGGGGCGTCTCTTCAATCTCGCTCGAACGTACATTCCTTTACTCTGGCTAAGAGCAAGAAACCGACAAATTAGTGTAAACCACCAACGTACTTCGATAAGGTATCAATATCAGCGTCTGTTAACTTTTTAGCTACATCACGCATCATCGCATTCATGTCGTTATTACGGTCACCATCACGGAATTTTTCAAGTTGAGCCTTGATGTAATCTGCGTGCTGACCTGAAATCTTAGGGAAACCAGAAAGTTCGGTACCATTACCACGTGGGCCGTGACAAGCAATACACGCCGTTACGCCGCGTTCTGCGTTACCCGCTGTGTAAAGAACCTTACCTTCATCTACTACATTTTCAGGAGTAGAGTTACTAGAGATAGGTAGAGAGGCGTAGTATGCCGCTAGGTCAGCCATATCTTCTTCAGATAAAGGCATCGCCATTGCACCCATTACAGGTTCGTAACGACCTTGCTTACCACCACTTGTCATACCTAGCTTAAGCTCTTTTAACTGCTTCTCTAGATACTTCTCATGTTGACCGGCCAGCTTAGGGTACTGAGTGATCAGACTGTTGCCGTCAGCACCGTGGCAGGCAACACATGTTTGTGATTTGGCTTTACCAGCTTCAATACTACCTTGAGCCCATACTGAGCAGCTGGCTAAAAGACTCAAAATTAGCGCTAATTTCTTCATGACATTCCATTATAATTATCAAGCTTCCAGTACCACTCTATGTTGCCACTCATGGTACAATAGGCGACCTTATGCCGAGCACGGTTATTTTACACAAATTCACAAAAAAGTAATCAATCGACTACACAAAGTCGAGATGGAGTTAACAGTGAGCGTAAAAATTCATTATCAAAACACGCATTTCATTACCAGTGCACCTGATATTCGTCATTTACCAGAAGACGAAGGGATCGAAATTGCGTTTGCAGGACGCTCCAATGCTGGTAAATCTAGCGCGCTAAATCGCGTTACAAACCAAAAAAGCTTGGCGAAAACCAGTAAAACACCCGGTCGAACTCAGCTAATCAACCTATTTAAGGTAACAGACGGTTGTCATATCGTCGATTTACCTGGATATGGCTTTGCTCAAGTACCGCTTGAGATGAAGAAAAAATGGCAGAAGTCGCTAGGTGAATACCTACAACGACGTGAAAGCCTGAAAGGTTTAGTGGTATTGATGGATATCCGTCACCCAATGAAAGACCTTGACCAACAAATGATCTACTGGGCTATCGATAGCCGTATCCCAGTGCAGGTTTTGTTAACAAAAGCAGACAAACTGAAAAGTGGTGCGCGTAAAGCACAGCTACTGAAAATCCGTAACGATGCAAAATCTTTCGGTGGTGATGTTGCGGTTGATGTCTTCTCTTCAATGAAGGGCATCGGCGTTGACCAACTGCGTGCCAAGATGGATGAGTGGTTTGCTCCAGCACTTGCTGATCAAATCATTGATGAGTTAGCGGACGAAGAGCACAACGACTCAGAGTAACTCCTCTACTTATCGCTATAGGTTAGAGCACTGACAACACGTGATTTAGCCTTATCAATACCCCTCCTTATATAGGCGGGGTATTTTTTTGCCCAAAAATTAGTGAGTTAAGCCTAAGTTTTTAGTGTTAAAGATCGGATTTACCCACTAAAACCAATAGAAGTGAACCATACTAAAAGACACATCTAAATAATCAGAACAATGAGAAAGGAATACTCATGTGGAAAACACCATTGGCCATCATTGCACTTATGCTGGTCTCACTGACAGGATTTGCCTCTGAAGCAGAACAAGAACAAGCCCCACTGATCAATGTCGATATGACCTTAGACCTCGATGGCATGGAAAAGTACGCCCAAGATGCGAGTGAGTCTCTTGAGGTGATATCGCAATCTTTGCAGGCGATAGTCAACAACCCCAATCTAAGCGACGACCAGCAACAAGCCCTCAATCAAACCGTTGAAAGCATCAATAAGCTTGCGAGCTCCACCAAGACATCCCTCAATCAACTGCCACAAGCCTTAGACCAATCTCGACTCGCCTTTAAACAAACCAGTCAAATGCTGTTGGATGATATTCAGACCAAGATCATCATTGCGCTGGCGGCCATTATCGCCGTCATTATTATCGCTTTGACCGCTATCTATCTGCTTATCCTGAAACCAATGCAGCAAACCTTGGTAAAAGCGACCAACAATATCTCTTCGATGGCGCAATCCATCCAGATCACCGCCGAAGCTCTGAAATACAGCACCGAGAAACAACAGAAAATCATGGATTACATTGAGCATTCACCGACTCAATACACTGATAAATAAGGCGTGAGCCATCAATCCTTTATCGATAACTTGTAAAATAAAAGTTATTTCAAGTGATAAAACAATCGACTTAGAGACGGATTTAAATTACCAAAAGCTGATCGAATTCCAGATCTAAGGCAAATCAGGGGTTTATCACTGTACTTGAGAAAGTGTAATAAAAGGCACTAAAAATGAGAGGTTTTACGGGGGAATGGTAGGTTGGAAATATTTTTCTTTCGCACAAGAAAAAACGCCCCAGTCAAATACTGACTGGGGCGGCTGAATCAGCCTAATCCAATAACGTGAAACAAAAGGTCTGAAAGATAGAACATCTTACCTCTGTACCCTACGAGATTTAATGTACAACAATTGCTCAGAAATGAAAACAACTTTTGTAGTTTTTTTTCATGAATGTTTTATTAAAACACCTGAATTCTTATTACGACTTAACTTTATTTGAGACAAAAAAAAGCCAGTGTTTGTGCACTGGCTCATACTAATTTGCTTATTAAGGTCAAAAACTGATTAGTGGGCTTGATCCCAGTTGTCACCGTGGCCAGCTTCCGCGACAAGCGGCACTTCTAGCTCTGCAGCAGATTCCATCAATTCTTGTACTTTACTTTCAATTTCGGCTAAAGATGACTCTTCCACTTCAAACACCAATTCATCGTGTACCTGCATAAGCAGTTTCACACGACCATCGCCTTCCGCTTGAATCCACTCATCCACCAACAACATAGCTTTCTTAATGATGTCTGCCGCTGTACCTTGCATTGGCGCGTTGATCGCCGCGCGTTCAGCTGCCTTACGACGCATGCCATTACGAGACTGAATCTCAGGGAGGTGCAGACGACGACCGTAAATGGTTTCAACGAAGCCTTGCTCTGAAGCTGCACTGCGCGTGTCTTCCATATACTGCATTACGCCAGGGTAACGCTCGAAGTAAGTATCCATGTAGTGCTGTGCTTCGCCACGAGGAATACCCAGTTGCTTAGCCAAGCCAAAGGCACTCATACCGTAGATAAGACCGAAGTTAACGGCTTTAGCACGACGACGTTGTTCAGTGGTCACACTCTCAATATCAACACCAATGATCTCAGCCGCCGTTGCCGCGTGGATATCTTTGCCTTGTTGGAATGCTTCCAGAAGCGCTTTATCACCCGAAAGGTGCGCCATGATACGCAATTCAATTTGAGAGTAATCGACCGCTAGAATCTTCCAACCATGTTGTGCAACGAATGCTTGGCGGATACGACGACCTTCTTCATTACGAATTGGGATGTTCTGTAGGTTTGGATCCGTCGAAGACAAACGACCCGTTGCTGTCACCGCTTGGTGATAAGACGTATGAACACGACCCGTTTCAGCGTTGATCATCTTCGGCAGCTTATCTGTGTAAGTCGACTTCAGCTTCGCAAGGCCACGATATTCAATGATCAGCTTAGGTAGCGGGTAATCAAGAGCCAGCTCTTGCAGCACTTCTTCGTTGGTTGAAGGTGCACCTGATGGCGTTTTCTTGATAACCGGCAGGCCCATTTTCTCAAACAGGATCGCTTGCAGCTGTTTTGGCGAGTTCATGTTGAACTCTTGCTCTGCAATCTCGTAGGCTTTCTGTTCTAGCTCATCCAGACGAACCGCAATCTCTTGCGATTGAGCGCCTAGCAACATGTCATCGATGAATACGCCAGTACGCTCAATGCGAGACATTACTGGGATCAGTGGTACTTCAATTTCTTCATAGATGGCTTTTAGCTTTTCATCTTGCTCAATGTTTTCCATCAAACGGTTATGAAGACGTAGTGTCACGTCAGCATCTTCTGCCGCGTATGGAGACGCTTCACCCAGCTCAATCTGGTTGAAAGTAAGCTGTTTCTTACCTTTACCTGCGATTTGCTCAAATGAGATGCAGCTGTGTTGTAGGAAACGCAGCGCTAGGCTGTCCATATCATGCTTGCCACCTACGCTATTGAAAACGTAAGACGCCAACATGGTGTCGTGTTTGATGCCTTTCATCTCGATACCGTAGCGCGCTAGCACACTCATATCGTACTTAAGGTTCTGACCTACTTTCGCTTGTGCGTCATCTTCAAGAATCGGCTTAAGCTGTTCAAGTACCCAATCACGATCCAGCTGCTGCGGTGCATCTAGGTAATCATGGGCAACCGGCACGTAAGCGGCAACGCCTTCTTCAGTCGCGAATGACAGGCCAACGAGGTTCGCAACCATGTAATCTAGGCTGTCGGTTTCAGTATCGAAAGCAAACACTTCAGCCGCTTTCAGTTTCTCGAGCCAAACATTGAATGACGCTTCATCGAGGATAGTTTCGTAGTTGCTGCGATCAATCGTCACGGCAGAGGTGTTCATTTCTACGGTAGAAGTGGTTGATGCCGTATTGCTACGCACTGCGCCCGACTTTTCATCCGCCTCAACCACACCACTGCCACCTTCAAGTAGCTCGTTCAACCAAGACTTGAAGACCAGTTGACCGTATAGCTTAATCAGCTCATCCGTGTTTGGTTGTGCTTTTACTAATGACTCAGGCGTCTCTTCAAGCTCAACATCCAGTTTGATTGTTGCAAGCTCATAAGACATCTCAGCGTTGTCTTTATTATCAATCAGCTTCTTAGCCATGGTTTTTGAACCACGGAAGCCAAGAGCGGCAATATCATCCAGGTTTTGATACAGCTTTTCGATGCTACCAATACCTTGCAGCAAAGCTGTCGCTGTCTTGTCACCGACACCCGGAACACCTGGGATGTTATCGACTTTATCGCCCATCAGCGCAAGGTAGTCGATAATAAGCTCTGGCGGAATGCCAAACTTCTCAATCACGCCTTCACGATCCATGACCACGTTGGTCATGGTGTTGATCAGAGTAACGTTGTCATCGACAAGCTGGGCCATATCTTTATCGCCAGTACTAATAAGCACAGGCATACCCATTGCAGAAGCTTGAGAAGCAAGCGTACCGATCACGTCATCCGCTTCAACGCCGGGAATAGAGATAAGTGGCAAACCCATTGCACGAATCACATTGTGCAAAGGCTCAATCTGGCAACGAAGATCATCAGGCATAGGTGGACGATTTGCCTTGTACTCTGGGTACATGTCATCACGGAACGTCTTTCCTTTCGCATCAAAAATTACCGCAATACGATCAGAAGCAAATTGACGCATCATGCTGCGCAGCATGTTAACTACACCGTAAACAGCGTTAGTTGGGATATCACCATTGCTCATTGTGCCAGGGTAAGCATGGAACGCGCGATATAGGTAAGAAGAGCCATCGATCAGAATCAAAGGATTATCAGGAATACGAGCCATAATGTTTGTGTATCCAGTAAGTACAGAAATTATCTGTTAAGAATGCCACGTCTGTTGGTTGGATTCCACGTTGTCGATCTGTATCCGTTCACTCGGTTGTGTTCGTTATAATCGATTTGTTGTTATTTTTTGTTCTTAGACGCAAGCGTTCTGTGGATAACTCTGTTTATATTATTTATCCACCCTGTTGAGAACTACGGTGAGCAACTCAAAAAGCACCAATAAACAATTGAAAATAAAGAATAATTTTACAGATCGAACAGATGATCAACGATCTTTTCTCGATCTTGCGTTGTGGAAAAGAATGCTGATGGCGTTTTATTCATAAAAATACGTGCCACTAAATATGCATCTTGTTGAAATGGTAGGTATAAAAAAAGCGACACCCGAAGATGTCGCCTAGCAAAAACCGGTAAAGCCATTCAAATTGAATACCACAGCTTTACCTAAAAGCTATAAATTACACTGGAAGCAATGTGAGCAATGTCGTGTCAAAAAGAACTTAGTACAAGTTCGCGAGAATTCTGTTGGGTAACCAAGTAGATACTTGAGTACTTAACATCCTTGTGAACATTTCCTCATTCCCTAAGACGAAGTTAATAATAATGATTCTCATTTAATAGTCAACACTTAAATGATAATAAATCTCATTTAATTTATAAACCGTTAACAGCTGTGCTTAAATTTGCTTCAAAAAATGGATTCTATGCTCATTAATGTCTTCTTTTTCTTCAAATTTTTCGATTAGGTAACCGTTTCTCAATAACAGGCGCAACATTGCAGGGAACTGGTTACGAGACTTAACCTTTAACTGTCTGTAGCCCTGCTCTTTCGCCCACTGTTCCTGAGCATCTAATTGCGCCTGTGCAACGCCTTTGTTCCTCGCGAGCGGTGACACGCCACCAAACCAGCTGTAAAAAGTATCTTGATCCAATTCATAGCCGATCTTAAAACCGAGCAGCACGTCAGCTTCTTCAGCCACTAAAATAAGGTTCTTTTTTCCTGCCAGCCGCTCAGAAAGAGAAGCGACGCTCTCTTTTTTAGCGAACTCAGAGATCTGCTCGACCACAGACACCACTTCTTCTAACGAACCTTCACGTACGACAACTGACATCTTATTCATCCTTATAAACGAAAGGGCTGGCACAATGGCCAACCCTTTACTGATCACTTAAGTGAACTCTACACGATTACTTTTCTTTTAAGTGCTCTGCGGCTTGTGCATTGTCTTCTGCAAGCCACTCAGCCACATCTTTAGCGAAGTAAGTAAGAATGCCATCAGCACCAGCGCGCTTAAAGCACAGCAGTGATTCCATGACGGTTTCACGCTCTTTCAGCCAACCGTTTTGGATCGCTGCTTTGTGCATCGCATACTCACCAGACACTTGGTAGGCAAATGTCGGCGCTTGAAGTTCATGCTTCACACGGCGCACGATATCTAGGTAAGGCATGCCAGGCTTAACCATCACCATGTCGGCACCTTCATTAAGATCCATCGCAACTTCGTGAATCGCTTCATCACTGTTCGCAGGATCCATCTGGTAGTTCTTCTTGTTACCACCTTTCAGGTTCGAAGCACTACCGACTGCGTCGCGGAATGGACCGTAGTAGCACGATGCGTATTTCGCAGAGTACGCCATAATTTGAGTATGAATATGGCCCGCTTCTTCTAACGCTTCACGGATCTTACCAATGCGACCATCCATCATATCCGATGGGGCAACCACGTCAGCACCTGCTTCAGCGTGTGATAATGCTTGCTTGATCAAGACTTCAGTCGTCTCGTCATTCATCACGTAACCATCTTCATCGATGATGCCGTCTTGGCCGTGAGTGGTGAACGGGTCTAGTGCTACGTCAGTAATAACGCCAATGTTTGGCACGTGCTCTTTTAGTAAACGTACAGCGCGCTGCACCAAACCTTCTGAGTTATGAGCTTCAGCTGCGCATAAACTTTTAGCATCTTGGTTCACGACTGGAAATAGAGCTATCGCAGGAACACCCAGCTTTGACAGGTAATCTGCTTCCTCAAGCATGTAGTCGATCGACAAGCGTTCAACACCTGGCATTGACTCGACAGGCTCGCGGCGGTCTTTACCCATCAGGATAAACATTGGGTAGATTAGATCATCCACAGACAATTGATTTTCTGCCATTAGGCGACGGCTAAAGTCGTGCTTACGCATACGGCGCATACGGCGACCTGGGAATTGACCTTGAATTGAAACAGACACTAGATTCTCCTTGCCTAGTCTAAGCACCGAAATACTTAGATATGAAAAGTGCTAAATACAGGCAAAAGCATATCACTGATGGCTCAGGACGCTAGCAGTAAAATATGAAACCCACTCAAAAACAGGGATAAATGGCAAAAAATGACCTTCTCCTCACACTGCCGTATACTCATGACAACTCAGTAAAGACCGCTTTCAGGACAAAACAATGATCGACACCCATGCTCATATTTACGCGAGCGAATTCGATGAAGACCGCGAACAAGTTGTGCAGCGTGCACTGGCTCAAGGGATTGATACCATTCTATTGCCGAACATCGATTTAGAATCTATCGAGCCAATGTTAGCGACGGAAGCGCAGTTTCCTGATGTCTGCCGTTCAATGATGGGCTTACACCCTTGTTATGTGGATGCGAATATCGAGCAAACCCTCAAAACTATTCGAGCTTGGTTTGATAAGCATGACTTCATCGCCGTGGGTGAGATTGGTATCGACTTGTACTGGGATAAAACCTTCAAGGCTGAACAAGAGATGGCGTTTGTGACTCAACTGCAGTGGGCAAAAGAGCTTGATCTACCTGTGGTGATCCATACTCGTGATTCCATTGAAGAGACACTTGCCCTACTTCGTAAAGAACAAGATGGCAGCTTACGCGGGGTATTCCACTGCTTTGGTAGCAGCTTAGAGGAAGCTCAAGCGATCAACGAGCTAGGCTTTCATTTAGGTTTAGGCGGCGTTTCGACCTTTAAGAATTCAGGGATGGACAAGGTGATCCCACATCTCGATTTGGATTACGTCATTCTAGAGACAGATTGCCCATACTTGGCACCAACACCGAATCGCGGTAAACGCAACGAACCAGCCTACACAGAATTAGTAGCAAAACGCATCGCTGAATTGCGCGGAATTACCCTTGAAGAAGTCGAAAACATAACCACCACAAATGCTAAGGTATTGTTTAATTTATGATAAATCTATTAATAAGTAATTATTACGGATTTTTCCTGAATTTATTTGAGAAAGCTCAGTGACATGTATAGTATCAACCACCTGCATATGGAGGTAGTTGATTATGTGTGACCATTCACAACACTTACAACGTCAACATCGAACTCTATGGCATAAAATTTTGGGCATCAAAGAGCTCTATATATGTCAGAACTGTGGCTATCAGTTAAAGATTCGATAAACAGACATAATAAAAAAGCGGCCCTAGGCCGCTTTTTTATTATGTGATTTTTACTGAAGCATTCCGAATCAAGATTCAGCTTCTTCCTCTTCATCCGCATCTGGCTTACGCGTATAAAAGCGTGCGAAGAACAGACCAATCTCAAACAGAATACACATTGGAATCGCCAACAGTGTTTGCGAGATCATATCTGGTGGTGTCAGCATCATACCGATGATGAAAGCACCCACCACAATGTAAGGACGCTTTTCAGACAGAGATTGAGGCGTTGTTGCCCCCGTCCAACACAACAAGATAATCGCAACAGGCACTTCAAAGGCAATACCAAAAGCAAAGAACAGCGCGAGTACAAAATCAAGATAGCTTGAGATGTCGGTTGCGAACTCTACTCCCCCTAATGATATGGCCGTAAAAAAGCCAAATACCAACGGGAATACAATAAAGTAAGCGAACGCCACACCACAGTAAAACAGCAATGAACTTGAAGCCAATAGCGGCATGATCAAGCGTTTTTCATGCTTGTATAAACCCGGAGCAACAAAAGCCCACACCTGATACAAAATAAACGGAACCGCGAGGAATATAGACGCGATCAAGGTTAATTTCAGTGGTGTAAAAAATGGCGATGCAACATCGGTTGCGATCATCGTCGCCCCTTCCGGTAGACGATCTACCAAAGGTGCTGATACGAATTCATAAATATCATTAGCAAAATAAATTAGCCCGACAAATATCACTAGCACCGCGACAATCGCACGTAGTAGGCGATTACGTAGTTCTAGAAGGTGGCTAATTAAAGGCTGTGTCTGCTCAGTCGAAGACATGTCAAACCTCTTAAACAGGAAGATCGAAAAGGAGCCGCGCGTGTATCTATCCAGTTGAATTGGTATCCACTTGAATAGTTATTTATTTGAATAGCTATCTATTTAAACATCTAGCGAATCAAGTATCCGGCGACTCCTCCTTGCGAGACTATTCGGCTTTCTTATCTGACGGTGCTGAAGCTTCGCTGTTGACCTGAATGGTTTCAGATTCCACAGTTTCCGTGACACTAGGTTTAGTCTCACTTGGCTTATCAGACTCAGGCTTAGCATACGGACGTTGAACCTCAGCAGCGGCCTGCTTGAGTTCATCGACTGACGCTTTAAGGTCTGGAGATAAATCTTCCATACCCATTTTTTCCGCCTTGCGTAGGTTTTCTTGCAGCTCTTGCACCTTAAGCTCATGAGAAAGTTCATCTTTCACACTGTTTGCCATGCTTTTCGCTTGTCCAACAAACTTGGAAATACTGCGAATCGCCACGGGCAAACGCTCAGGCCCTAAAACCACTAACCCAACGACAGATATTAATACCAGTTCCCAAAAACCGATATCAAACACGATTTACGCCTGCTCTTTGTCTTTCTTTGTTTCAGCAGTTGTTTCAGCGTGAGCTTCTGTCTTCTGCTGTTCAATATTCTTTGGTTCGAAGTCTGCATCTTTCTTATCTGCAGGCTTGTCTTCATCGCTCATCGCTTTTTTGAAGCCTTTAACCGCTGAACCTAAGTCACCACCCATACCGCGCAGTTTCTTTGTTCCGAATAGCAAAATTACAATTACAGCAATGATTAGAAGTTGCCAAATACTGATACCACCCATTGTCATTGTCCTCGGGTCTGTCTACACATAAAAATATTAAGAGAGTCTACTGTCTAACGACGGTAAGCTCGCCAACTAAGCAACCAAAATGTGACACCTGCGATGCCACAGCCCATAGATAGCTGCTCATAAGGGCTTGAAACTAATATTGCGGAGCATACGACTAAAGTGGCTCCAACGCCAAACAAAAACTTTCCAGTTGCTTGCTGACGCTTACTATCTCGGTAGCCTTGATAAAGCTGATCCATTCTGTGGTTCATCGCTTTACCTTGGCGCAAGCTGTCATAAAGTAGCTCTGGCAGCTCTGGCAGTTTTTCTGCCCAGAATGGCGCGCGCTCTTTTACTGCGTTGATCACAGCTTGCGGCCCCACCTGATTCATCATCCAGGTTTCAAGGAAAGGCTTGGCGGTTGCCCACAAATCAAGTTGCGGATACAACTGACGACCTAGGCCTTCCACATACAACAAGGTCTTCTGCAGAAGTACCAACTGAGGCTGAACCTCCATGTTGAAACGTCTTGCTGTATTAAATAAGTTTAGCAACACATGGCCAAATGAGATCTCGCCAAGTGGTTTTGCAAAAATTGGCTCACACACCATACGGATCGCGAACTCAAAATCATTGACGTTAGTGTCGTGTGGCACCCACCCCGAATCCACGTGCAGCTCAGCAACTTTACGGTAATCTCGATTGAAGAAAGCCAGCAAGTTCTCGGCTAAATAACGCTTGTCTTCGCTGTTGAGCGTGCCGACAATGCCACAATCCAAACCAATCCACTGAGGGTTATCTGGATTCTCTGGGTTAACGAATACGTTGCCCGGGTGCATGTCTGCATGGAAAAAGCTGTCTCGGAATACTTGGGTAAAGAATACCGTCACACCGCGTTCCGCGAGCAATTTCATGTTGGTGCCGTTGGCTTCTAGCGTCTCAATATCGGAGACTTGAATACCATAGATTCGCTCTGACACCATCAGGGTTTCGCTGCTTAGATCAGGGATAACCTCTGGCACATACAGCTCTTCACTGCCTTCAAAATTACGTCGCAGTTGAATGGCATTGGCTGCCTCTCGGCGCAGATCCAATTCATCGAGTAACGTTTTCTCGTACTCGTGAACCACTTCAACCGGTTTCAAACGACGTGCTTCAGGAAGCGACTTAGCGACTATACGCGCCATTCGGTGCATCAGTTTTAGATCTGCGTCAATCACCGGGCGAATATCAGGTCGAATTACCTTCAGAACAATCTCGCGACCGCTCTCTTTAAGCTTTGCGGTATGCACCTGAGCGATAGAAGCAGAAGCCAGTGGCTCGATATCAAAGTCGGTAAACCAGTTATCTAAACTGCCACCGAGCGCCTTTTCCATATCTTGCTTAGCCAGTTGTCCATCAAACGGCGCAACTTGGTCTTGCAACAACGCCAACTGATCGGCGATATGAGGAGGGAACAGATCACGACGTGTCGACATCATCTGTCCAAACTTGATCCACACTGGACCAAGTTCTTGCAGCGCAAGGCGCAAGCGATGACCCAACTCTTTATCTTGATGCTTGTTCTTGAGCCAAAACAGTGACTTTCGCGCCAACAAAGGGGCTTTAGTCAGTTGGTGTTCCGGCATCAACTCATCAAGGCCGTATTCCAACTGTACCTTGATAATATGATAAAGACGTTTCAGTTCTGCTGGGGTCATGCTTTCTCCAACAGAGCATTCAACTTAGCTTCAAGACGAGCAGCGGAGCTTTTTACGTCATCAACTTGGTCGCAAAAGTGCGCGACTTCTAACGGTGCGGGTGCGATCTTCCACTCTTCAGTCAGAACTTGAGCAACATGGTTTTGATGCTTAGTCGCCTGTTTTGTCATAAAGCCACCGACGTTTTTAACGCCTTGGACCAAGGTATGCGCAACCACATCACCCGTTACGCGCGATAACCACTCTTCCAAGTCAGGCTTGCAGTCTGTCATCAGCTGAGCAAATTTCTGAGCCAGTTGAATATCACCTTCTAAGATAAGCTTATCTTGCTTGATCAGCTTGGTGATGTTCGATTGCTCACGCAGTTCAGGTAACACCGATAAATTCAAAGATAGGTAGCAATCAGGCTGCCCTTCATATTCAGACAACACATCAATTTGTTGGCTGAAAACGAAAGTGAGGGTTTTATTCAACTCATTCAAATTAACTTGAATGATCTGCCCCTTTAAACGAGACAAACGACGAACCAAGGCTGGATCATCGTTCACGAAAGTATTTAAAGAGGTTTCAATAACCGCGGTTACCAATGGATCAAATGGCATGACTGTCCTTACCTTTGAAAACGGATAAGCCTTAACCTATCCGTTTTGTCTTTATTCTTATTGTTTAGCACGCCCTAAGAGCCTGCTACCAAGTTCGACTAGAACTTGTAACCGCGGTGCAGCGCAACAATGCCGCCCGTTAGGTTGAAGTATTTAGTATTCTCGAAACCCGCTTCCTGCATCATGCATTCCAAGGTTTCTTGGTTAGGGTGCATGCGGATAGATTCTGCAAGGTAACGATAGCTGTCTGCATCGTTAGCAATCAGCTCACCCATTTTTGGCAACAGGTGGAAAGAGTAGGCATCGTAAACCTTTGATAGTGGCTCAAGTACTGGCTTAGAAAACTCAAGAACCAACAGACGACCACCCGGCTTAAGCACACGGTACATTGAACGTAGCGCTTGGTCTTTATCGGTGACATTACGCAGACAGAAGCTGATGGTAATGCAATCGAAGTAGTTGTCTGGGAAAGGCAGCTCTTCAGCGTTTGCTTGAACGTAATGTACGTTGCCAACAATACCGCTATCACGCAGCTTATCACGGCCAACATTCAGCATTGAGTTGTTGATATCAGCAAGAACCACGTGGCCTTTTTCACCAACGATACGCGAGAACTTCGCAGTCAGGTCACCGGTACCACCACCAAGGTCTAGGATACGTTGACCCGGGCGCACGCCACTGCAATCAATCGTAAATCGCTTCCACAAGCGGTGAACACCACCCGACATTAAGTCATTCATGATGTCGTATTTAGCGGCTACAGAGTGAAATACCTCTGCTACTTTCGCGACTTTTTCGTCTTTTGCGACTGTTTCGAAACCAAAGTGTGTGGTTTCTGACTCTACTGCTGAATTTGTCTGCACGCTTGTGTCCATAATGCTGTTATCTACCATGGTAAGTTCTCATCGACAGCGCTCTTTGTATTTAGAGGCGCTGCGGCCGATTAGTTTACTTTATCCTCAGCAGGTTGTCTTTCTACTAAGGAGGCATTTTCTGAAAAAGCCTCATTTTGCGCCATTTCAGCCAGACCAATCGAGATCGGTTTCTTCACTTCAACACCCAATTGCTTGAAGCTTTCTGCCTGACGAATCACATTGCCACGCCCTGTCACTAGCTTATTCATCGCCCCTTGGTAGCTTTGGTTTGCTCTATCAAGTGAGCTGCCAAGGCCTTCCATATCATCAACAAACAGGCGCAGCTTGTCGTAAAGCTTGCTCGCACGTTCCGCGATAACTTGGGCGTTCTGGTTCTGTCTGTCGTTGCGCCACAGGTTATCAATGGTACGCAGTGCCACCAGCAGAGTGGTTGGGCTGACCAAGATGATGTTTTGCTCCATCGCATCTTTCACCAAGCTAGGATCCGCCTGAATCGCCACTTGGAATGCTGGCTCAACCGGGATAAACATCAATACGTAATCCAGGCTCTGTATACCTTTGAGCTGATGATAATCTTTCTGACTTAAGCCTTTGATGTGCGCTCGCAGTGACACCAAGTGATCGCGTAGTGCAGCATCGCGTTGCTGATCGGTTTCGGCATTGAAGTAGCGTTCAAATGCCACCAGCGCCATTTTCGAATCCACCACCACCTGCTTGTCTTGTGGCAGATGCACAATCACATCCGGTTGATAACGCTTGCCCGCATCGTTTTGCAGGTTCACTTGCGTTTGGTATTCATGACCTTCGCGCAGCCCTGATTCAGCCAGCACCCGTGCCAGTACCACCTCGCCCCAGTTACCTTGTTGTTTGTTGTCACCCTTTAACGCTTGAGTCAGGTTCACCGCTTCACGCGTCATACTCTCATTAAGGCGTTGTAGGTTCTTAAGCTCATGCACCAAAGTATGACGCTCTTTGGCCTCTTGGCTGAAGCTGTCGTTCACTTGTTTCTTGAAGCCTTCCAACTGCTCTCTTAGTGGAGACAACAAACCTTCTAAGCTCTGCTTATTCTGCTGATCGACCTTGGCGGTTTTGGTTTCAAACAATTGGTTCGCTAACAGTTCAAACTGCTGCTTAAGTCGAGATTCGGCTTGTTCTAGTAGTTGCAGCTTTTCGCTATTGGCGAGGTTTTCTTGGTCATGCCTTGCTTCTTGCTCGCGCAGCTCGGCTTCTAATTCAGACTTATGATCTTTAAGCACATTGATCTCATCAGCGTACTGCTGGCGCTCTTGCTTCACAGCCTCAAAGTAGCGCAGCTTTTCCATCGCAGCCATCACCTTACCGTGCGCCTGCTTGAGCTCGAATGCCGCTTTGTCTCGCTCATCATCTAACTCATTGAGTTCTTGTTGCGCCTCTGCGAGTGATGCTTTGAGCTGAGCTTGCTGAGATTCATGCAACAAACGATCGGACTCTAGCTGCTGCTCGAGCAATCGCTGCTGAAAAGAGAGCTTCTGTTTAATCCACCAACCCACCACACCACCGCTGACGAGCGCGCCAGAAATTGCAGCAATAAGCGTTGCCTGATGTTCGATAATCCATTGCATGATAATGATTTAGCCTAATTGGAAATAACTCATTAAATGGTATTTTGATACTGGATAAATGTCCAGTTTGCCGTATTAAAATTCGACAGATAGACTAGGCGCTCCGTATTCTGTCCCATCAAATTAGAATGAGTTGCCATGAACGAACGTCGTGCCTTGGGCTTTGGCCTTTCCGCAGTACTGCTGTGGTCAACGGTCGCTACTGCTTTTAAGCTGACCCTTGCAGAGTTTTCACCTATTCAAATGCTGACCATTGCTAGCATTGTGTCGTCGATTGCGCTGATCGCAGTCTGCGCCTTTCAAGGCAAGCTTTCTCAACTGAGTACTACGTTTCTTTCAAACCCTTGGTATTACCTACTACTCGGCTTAGTCAACCCACTGGCCTATTACCTGATTCTATTCAAAGCCTACGACCTGCTGCCCGCTTCTCAAGCTCAAGCCATCAACTACAGCTGGGCTATCACGCTAACCTTAATGGCGGCGGTTTTTCTGGGGCAAAAGATTCGCAAACAAGATTGGATTGCTTGTACCTTCAGCTATGCGGGTGTGGTAGTTATTGCGACTAAAGGCGATGTATTAGGCATGCAATTCGACAGTCCACTCGGTGTGGCACTGGCGCTGCTTTCTACTCTGCTTTGGGCGGGATATTGGATTCTCAACACAAAAAACAAGGCTGATCCAGTGGTTGGCGTACTGCTTGGTTTCTTAGTGGCATTACCCTTCGCGATCGGTTTAACCATTTTTGAGGGTGAAAGCTTTAGCCAAATTACGGCGAAGGGTTGGATGGCGGTGACTTACGTTGGACTATTTGAGATGGGCATTACCTTTGTATTGTGGTTATCAGCACTCAAGTTAACCAACAATACGGCGCGTATCAGCAACCTGATTTTTGCCTCACCGTTTAT
>NZ_JADDYK010000116.1:0-47640 GCF_015163615.1 Vibrio sp. OPT18 | reverse complement strand
CTCACTGATGCTACTTTCAACCATCATAGGTGAAGAGATTCACCCTGCAACGCTGTTTGGTTTGGTACTGATCATTGCTGGCTTGGTGATTCAACAGATCAAGTTTTCAAAAAACAAAGCTGCGTAAAATAAGAGCTAAATGATTCGATTGAGCACGAAAAGCTATCGATAAAGTCGAATCTAGAGCTAGAACACAATGTGTGATACAAAAATGGCGAGTCGTATGACTCGCCATTTTTATGTCATTTAAAATCTATGGTTAAGCTTAAACCCACTGGCCTGCAGCAAAGCCAGAACTCCAACACCATTGGAAGTTATAACCACCAAGCCAGCCAGTAACGTCCATTACTTCACCGATGAAGTAGAGGCCAGAGACACTCTTACATTCCATGGTTTTTGACGATAGGTGATTGGTGTCCACACCGCCTAGAGTTACTTCGGCCGTTCGGTAGCCTTCGGTGCCGTTTGGCGCGATTTTCCAGTTTTCTAGATGCTCTACGATGTCGTTCAGCTGTTTTTCATTGAACTGCTTTAGCGGCTTGTCTTCAAGCTCTTTACGGTCAATCAACACTTCCACAAAACGCTTCGGCAGTGCTTTCGCCAAGGTATTTTTCAGGCTCTGATTTGGGTGCTTCTCGCGAGAGTTAGCCAGCAGCTCAGCTACATCGACTTCAGGTACTAGATTAATCGAAACCGACTGACCCGCTTTCCAGAACGAAGAAATTTGCAGAACTGAAGGACCCGATAGGCCGCGGTGGGTAAACAGCAGTGCTTCTTTGAACAAGGTTCCGTCTTGCGCGGTGATCTCGGCAGGAATTGCGATACCAGAAAGCTCTGCGAAAGCTTCTTTATCTTCTTTATGCAGAGTGAATGGCACTAAACCTGCGGTAGTTGGCATCACAGACAAACCAAATTGCTCGGCAATCTTGTAGCCAAATGGCGTTGCGCCTAGCTTAGGCATCGACAAACCACCTGTCGCTACAACCAGTGAGTCACACTCAACTTCGTCGGTATTAAGGTGCATCTTAAAGCCAGCGTCTGTTTTTTCGATTGAGTGAACATCACAACGGTAGCGCTGTTCAACTTTCGCCTGCTTACACTCGTCAAGCAGCATGCTCACAATGTCTTTTGCGGTGTGGTCATTTACACAGAACAACTGGCCGTGATCGCGTTCTTCGAACTCAATACCGTACTTGCTGACCATCGAGATAAAATCCCAGTTGGTGTATTGAGATAAAGCTGACTTCACGAAGTGAGGGTTGTTACACAGGAAGTTGTTGGCTGAAACATCATAGTTAGTGAAGTTACAACGGCCGCCACCTGAGATTAAAATTTTTCTGCCTGGTTTCTTTGCATGATCAACCACCAGCACTCGTCGGCCGCGTTTACCAGCTTCCGCAGCACACATTAAGCCTGCGGCGCCCGCACCAATTACGATTACATCAAATTTTTCACTCATGTGGTTCTGCTTTTCTTCACTTTTGCAGCCCGAGTACACCCTGTTCTCGAAATGCCATCAATAAAAAAGGATGTGCATAAACAGCACATCCTTACTAATTGCTCGCTATTTTAGCGGCAATTTTAAACTTTGCAATTGATGTTCAATTGTACAGTTTGCAGACAGCAGCAAATCCACGACTTGGCTTAGCGAACCAACAACCAAGCTTCACACCAAAACCTAAGCTCTACTTCACACGTACTAAAAAATTAGACGATGAAAGAAGACAGCAAGGTTACACCTAGCAGAGCGGAAGAGAGTATGAATAACTGTCTTACACGATCGCACTTCGAAGTAAAAACTTCGTCATGATGATGGTGATACTCTTTGCTTTTGATGTAACTGAACAGGCGAACCTGTTTGGTCATATTGCCATGGGTTGTGAAAAAACCGCCTCCGTCTACTTGTTGATAAAGTAGAGGATGCGCTTCTCGCATAATATAAATGAGCGTTCTTAGCGCAGTAAAATAACGCGCCCAGTTCACGCAAGTCACAACCATTAGTGCAAATAGAATAGTGTCGCCGCTGATCATCCTTTCCTCCCTACATCTTCATAAGAAAACTCAAAAGAAAAAGATAATCAGTGTCTTTCTCGTACTACCTAAACGGCAGGAGCTTCCATAATTGAAGATGAACCATCTTTTGCCAATTGCGCTAGGTCTTTATCAATAAAGAACAGTGCTTTACCGTCTTCACCAACAAGTTCTAGCTTATCCAATACACCTTTAAACAACTTCTCTTCTTCGTGTTGCTCTGCAACGTACCATTGCAGGAAGTTGAAGGTTGAGTAGTCTTGTGTGCTGAAAGCAACGTGAGCCAATTTGTTGATCTTTTCAGTAATCATCTGCTCATGTTCATAAGTTTCACGGAACACTGCGCCAAGGCTTTCGAATTCGTGTTTTGGTGCTTCAATTGCACCCAGAATTGGCATTGCACCTGTTTCGCTTACGTAAGTGAAAAGACGCTGCATATGTTCCATTTCTTCTACTGCATGAACACGCAGAAACTCTGCTGCACCTTCAAATCCTTTGTCTTCACACCAAGCACTCATTTGTAAGTATAGATTGGATGAGAAAAATTCTAGGTTAATTTGATCATTCAGTTGCTCAACCATAGTTTTTGACAGCATTTAAGACTCCTAATTACATCCTCAATTTTCTCTACTATATCACTATTTAATGAATATCTCGCAGGCCATTAGTTAACCAATATTTCGAGCTGTCATTACGCAAGACAGTGGATATGAGATCACTTCAGCAAAAAAAGCCATCGCATAGTGCTAATCTTTAAACAGACAATGAATAAAGGAGGTAGCGATATGAGTTACAAACATATTTTGGTCGCAGTCGATTTATCAGAAGACAGCAAATTAATTGTGGATAAAGCGGTAGCATTGGCAAAGCCATTGGAAGCCAAAGTCTCTTTTATCCATATCGATATTAACTACGCGGAGCTCTACACTGGCCTGATTGATATCAACATGGCCGAGACCCAGCACAACGCGATGGAAGCGTCTCGTATTCAGCTGCAAAATTTTGCGGAGCACGCTCAATACCCGATCACCCATACCCTAGTAGGCAGTGGTGATTTGAGTCATGAACTGTGTGACACCATCAACGAGTTCAATGTTGATCTCGTGGTTTGCGGTCACCATCAAGACTTTTGGAGCAAGCTGCTTTCGTCAACACGACAACTGATCAACGCCTCTCCAGTTGATATGCTGGTCGTGCCTCTAAGAGATTCAGAAGACTAATGATTTAAGGTTAGGTAACATACAGCTCATATCTTATTAACGAAGTTTTACTATGAGCTATTTAGCTGGTGTTACCCTCCTATGGGCCTTCTCCTTTAGCCTGATCGGCGTTTACCTTGCGGGTCAGGTTGATTCTTGGTTCTCTGTTTTAATGCGTGTTGCCCTTGCTGGCGTCGTATTTCTTCCTTTCCTAAAGTTTCGCGGCGTATCGCGTAAGCTGATCGCTAAATTGATGGCAATTGGTGGTATCCAGCTTGGCCTGATGTACTGCTTCTACTATCAGTCTTTCTTACTGCTATCCGTTCCTGAAGTCCTTTTGTTTACCGTTTTCACGCCAATTTACGTCACGCTTATTTATGACTTTCTCAAAGGCCAGTTCTCTCCGTGGTACCTAGTGACGGCGGCAATTGCGGTATTGGGCGCGGTATTCATTAAATTCGCAGGCATCAACGAAAACTTTTTAGTTGGCTTCCTCGTCGTGCAAGGCGCGAACCTGTGCTTTGCTATCGGTCAGGTGGGCTACAAGGTGGTGATGGAGAAGGAATCAACCGAGTTACCTCAGCGAACCGTATTTGGTTACTTCTACTTAGGAGCGCTATGTGTCGCGTCAGTGGCTTTCATGCTACTGGGCAATCCAGAGAAACTACCCACCACCACACTTCAATGGGGAACCCTGATCTACCTTGGCTTGATTGCTTCGGGGCTGGGTTACTTTATGTGGAATAAAGGCGCGTGCATGGTGAATGCTGGCGCGCTGGCAGTGATGAACAATGCCTTGGTTCCTGCGGGCCTAGTGGTGAATATCCTGATTTGGAACAGAGATGTCGATTTGGTTCGCTTGTCTATTGGTGGCGCCGTTATCTTGTTCTCTCTATTCGTCAATGAAACTTGGGTGAAGAAGCGCGTAGCAAGATCTGCCAGCAATGCCTAACTGATTTAAATGAGCTGCATGAGTTAGCTCGGATAACCCCAAAAAAGCAAAAGAGCGACCTAAGGTCGCTCTTTTTAAATCATCGCTGTAGCAATAAACCATTAAAATCAACTTCAGTGGATGTGATTATGGCTCACTACCTGGGTCTTGGTTTCAGTGAAGGCCACATCATCAAGTTGCAGGTTGATGCGTTCAAGGTCACTTTCCAGCTTCTGGCTTTTCTTAAACAGCTTTTGCTGCTTCTTAATCATCTTCGCCAGTTTCTTATTGTACTTCTCTTGTTTCTTAGCTGCTTTCTTCGCTTGTTTGAGTTCAGCTTTCTCATCACCGCTCGCCTTCGCCATCAGTTTTTTCAGCTTGTTTTTTTTCTGTGCTGCTTCTTTTTTTGCAAGCTCAGGGGCAATATCAGCAGCGGCAGGATCGAACATTTGTACGCTCGGTTCAATTGTCTCGTTGAATTCTGCAAGCGATAGTTCTGGTGCAGGTAATGTTTCCGCTAGCAGGCCGCATGCGACTTTCTCTTCAACGGGTTTGTTTTGACAACCAAGAGGTGGAATTGCGGTTGGTTTGCATAGATTCGCTTGATCCGCCGAAGAACGCGCGCAAGAACGACACACGAACTTAGGTTCAGTCACCAAGCTGTGGATCTCGCCCAAGTGTTCAGTGATATCTCGACGGTTTAACTTACAAAAGCGTTTAGCCATGCTACAACTCCAGCTAAGAATAATAATGATTCTTAGTTAGATATACATCCGTAACGCGACTATCGCAAGTGTTAAATGGCAATTTATCGTATTTATGACGGGAAATTTTCTTAGCGTGTAGCTAAGTTATTGATGCTTCCGCTAAGTCATTGATGCTTTCACATACACGTCAAAACGGTTCTTTTTGGTTTCGATCGCCATGCTCGGTTTTTGCTCGTCTAACCAAGCTGCGTAATCCGGTCTTTTAACCACAACTCGCTTCGATGCCAACTTCATCGCTGGCTCAAATAGATCATCAGCATCGAGATCGGCACCCACCAAAGATTGGAATACGCGCATCTCTTTTTTGACCAAAGCCGACTTCTTTTTGTTCTCTGGGTGTGGGTACATTGGGTCGAGGTACACCACGTCTGGCTGTTCGAAGTCAGGATCGTTGCTGAGCTTATCCAACGCATCGTGACTGGATGCGTGAATCAGCTTCATACGTTCACTGACCCAACCACCGATGTCTGGGTCTTGTTGCGCTCGCTGCAAGCCATCATCAAGCAGTGCAGCCACAACTGGATGACGCTCGACCATTTGCACCTTACAACCTAGAGAAGCCAACACAAACGCATCGCGCCCTAAGCCTGCAGTACCATCAAGAATAGTTGGCGTTGCGCCTTTGTTTAAACCCGCTGCTTTGGCAATCGCCTGACCTTTACCACCACCAAACTTACGTCGGTGACCAACAGCGCCTCCCACTAAATCAACAAAGATAGCGCCAAGCTTCGGTTCATCGACTTTACGTAACTCAAGTCGCTCACTAGTCAGTACCAAAGCAAAATCACTGCTTTCATCATGAGATAAGTTCCAGCGGGTCGCTAAGTCATTCAAATGATCGATTTGGGTAGCATCTTCGCAAATCAGTTGTAGTTGCAAGGTCGTCTCCAACAGACAGTAGTATTCAAAACAAAAGAGGCAACCAGTTTACCTGATTGCCTCAACAATACATATTAGCGGTGAAAAGTATTCCCAGCTAAAGTCGGCTTACCTAAACCAATGACTCTGTCTCTCGTTCTTGTCTTAACTCTTCAACGAGCTCTGCGAGTGGTTTAGGTCGGCCTATGATGTAGCCCTGCGCGTAGTTCACACCCAACTCAATCAGCTTGTCGATGATCTGGGTATTTTCAACGAACTCAGCCACGGTGTGCTTGCCCATCTGCTTGGCAAGATCATTGATCGAGCGAACCATCACATGGTCCATCTCATTGACATCAATATCACGCACAAACAGGCCATCGATCTTCACAATATCGACGGGCAGTTTTTTCAGATAACCAAATGACGATAGCCCTGAGCCAAAATCATCCAATGCAATCATGCAACCAAGCTCTTTAATACGAGTGAAGAACTTGATCGCCTGCTTCATGTTACTCATGGCCGCTGTTTCGGTGATCTCTAAACAAATCTTATGACACGGTATCGATGAATCGCTCAGGCTATCTATCAAGAACTCGACAAACTCACGATTACCCATCGAATGACCAGAGAGGTTGATTGAGCACATCCCCAACTCCTCAATAACCTCAGGGCGTTGTTCCAACCAACTCAAGGTTTGACTGACGACTTGGCGATCAATCAAATGCGCGATGTTATAACGCTCTGAAGCTGGCATGAAAATCCCTGGGGAGATGTATTCCCCTTGGATATTCTTGATGCGCACCAAGATTTCAAAGTGCATTTTATCGCTGTCTTCATCTAGGCCAAGAATTCGCTGAGCAAACAGCTCTAAGCGATCGTTAGCCAAGGCCTCATGCACTAGGTTGACGCACTCCATCTCAAGATGACGACGACGCAGGTCTTCATCATCTTGATGGTAAAGATGATAGCGATTGCGACCTTCTTCTTTAGCGGCATGACAAGCAGCATCCGCCTGAGCGTGCACCATCTGCGGTGAAGCTGCTGTATGGTCAATCAATCGAATACCGATAGAGCACGTCAGGTTGAGTCGAATATCATCCCACAAGAATGGATTCTCACTCATCATCGAGATAATACTGCGACACACATTAACCGCGTCTCGCTCAGTACAGTCTTTCATTAATACTGCAAACTCATCACCACCCATTCGCGCTAACACCGCATTGTAAGGCAGTACGTCTTCTAGCAGTTTGGCGCTAAACAAGATCGCAGCATCACCCGCTTCATGTCCTGCGGTGTCGTTCAAGACCTTTAACTGATCCAAATCTAGGAACAACATTGCGTGAGTTCGCATGTGACTCTCAACCTCTTTCAGCGCTTTTTGCAGCTCTTGCTCAAAGTGGTTGCGGTTAAAAGTGTCAGTCAGTAGGTCATAGCGAGCCTGATACTCTAGCTTTTCAGAAAGCTCGTGCGTTTCGGTGATGTCTTCACCCACAATCAACAGCTGATCAGACTCCACCAACGGGCGGATATTTTCACGAATCCAGATCTTGCTGCCGTCGGCATGGCGATATTCGATATCACGACGCCACACACCACGAATCTTATGCTGTGGTTGCAGCAAGATGTGGCGAGGAATCATCGCGTTTTCATCAACATAGAACTCTCTAGGACGATGGCCCAGCAACTGATCGAGTGGATATCCCAAAAGCTCTTCGGCAAACTGGTTCACCTGTTGAATGCGATTATTGCCATCGAGCGTAATCATCATCACCGGCTGTTTGTCGTAATACAGCTTCAAGTTTGCTTCACGTTGGAACAGCTTATTCTCAGCAAGCTTACGTGAGGTCACGTCGCGCGCCTCAAAGAGAAACTGAATGTCTTCGTCTTCACTGCCCGGCATCGGCTTCAATGAAATATCCAACACCATCGCACCGCGATCTCGACACCACACCTCGGCTTCAAATCGTAAGGCTGGGTGCTCACTTTTTGCGATGAAATATTCGGCTAGCACTTCTCTCGCAGAACTTTCCCAATGTTGGTGTTGTTGCAGCGGCGTTCCCAATTTATAGCCTTGATTATAAAGCAGCTCATGTAACTTGCTGTTACTCGACAGCAGCACACCACCCTTATCAATGATCCCCATGAACTGCAGGCTTTGGTCGAATATCGACTCAAGCAGCAGCTGACTTTTTCGGCTGGCACGTTCACTTTTTTTAAGGCGATTGAAGTAATACACCAAAGTCGCGATGACACACGACATCACCAAAAACAGCAAACCTATGGTGCGAATTTCATCGCGGTAGCGCACTAGAAATGACTTCGGCTTATTGAGGAAGGTTACTGAGGCTTCATTCTCTGCACCCAAATCCCAACGTGAGATCTGTTGATAATCGAGTTTGATTTCTGGCGCGCCAGCAACCACCAATGGCAATGGAGCCTTAGGATTGTTCAGCACGCTCAACAGCACGCGTCCTGTATCTCGACCTTGCGTTTCACCACTTTGAATCACACCACCAATCGCACCAAAACCTAGCCCGAGATCGTGCACCATGTACAGTGGCATTTGGGTCTTGATATTCAGTTGTCGCCAATCCTCATCGCTACTCACTCGACCTTGTGCATCGCGGTAGTACGCCCAAAACAGCAAGCTCTTGCCTAGGTCAGCACGTTGAGAAAAGGCCATTAACTCTTGGTAAGAATCCGGCACATAGTGCTCAACGAGGTCAGAAAAATCGGGATGGGTTTTGATGAACAGATCGATTTGAGAACGAATGGCCTCACCCGTGACTGAATGATCGGTAACAATGTAGATCTTCTTTACGGTCGCTTGAAGGCGCTTGATCAGCTCGATGTTGCCAACCAAATCTATGTCTTCGGTAATGCCGGTCGCATTTAAGCCTTCAATCATTTGAGGGGAGAAATTGTTGATGCCGCCAAAGATGACGGGCGTACCTTTGAGATCGGGCGCGAGACGCTTCATTAGATTGAGCGCGTTGTTATCACTCACCACAACTGCAGCGAATTCTTCATGCATCAACTTGGTGTGATAAAGCTGGTAGACACGCTCAAGGTATTCAGGATTTTGAGAGCGTTTGCTATCAAGATAAACGACACGATAAGACAGACCATCGCGATCGAGCTCATCAGATAGTCCTTTATGGAAATCATCTGTCCAGAAAAAGCCTTGATGATAAGAGTGAATAACCAACACATCTTTTGCCTGAGCTGAAGCAAAAACACTCCAACACATCACAATAAAAAATAACGAAAATCGCACTGAATTCACCCTAACCCTATAGTTACTGCTAATATTATCACCCTTGGCTATGATGTGTACTCAAGCCGGTATGTTTTTCATTCAACCTAAGGATTATGCATGTCCACAACCACAGCTCGTCTAGATGATCTAGACCGTGCCATTCTCAAAACCTTGATGGAAGATGCACGTACTCCTTATGCTGAAATGGCAAAGCAGTTCGATGTCAGCCCTGCGACGATTCACGTTCGCATCGAAAAGATGAGATCGGCAGACATTATTGAGCGAACGGAAGTGGTGGTAAACACCAAAAAGCTAGGTTACGACGTGTGTTGTTTTATTGGCATCAATCTTAATGCTGCCAAAGATTACCACTCGGCGATAGCTAAGCTGAATGCCTTAGACGAAGTGGTTGAGGCGTACTACACCACTGGTGCTTACAATATCTTTGTAAAGCTGATGTGTAAGTCGATAGAAGAGCTGCAGTTTGTATTGATCGATAAGCTGCAAGCGATCGATGAAGTTCAGTCGACAGAGACACTGATTTCATTGCAGAACCCTATCAACCGCAATGTGAATCCATAACATTGATTCGCCTTGCTTGGCATCAAACACAGACAAAAAAAGAGCCTCTAACTAGAGGCTCTTTTCGCAATTACCTCGCAATAAACTAGATAGTTACCGTGATTATGCGTTAATTCCCGCGTGGCGCAGCATTGCGTCGATTTGTGGCTCACGACCACGGAAGCGTTTGAACAGCTCCATTGGCTCTTCACTGCCACCCATTTCAAGGATGTTGTTCAGGAAGCGATTACCCGTTTCAGTGTTGAAGATACCCTCTTCTTCAAATGCCGAAAACGCATCAGCTGAAAGCACTTCTGCCCATAGGTAGCTGTAGTAACCTGCGCTGTAACCACCAGCGAAGATATGACCAAAGCTGTGTGAGAAACGGTTCCAATCAAGGCTTGGCAGTACCGACACCTTAGATTTCACGTCCGCTAGCGTTTCTAGTACGCGAGCACCCACTTCTGGGTCGTATTCTGTGTGCAATGTAAAGTCAAACAGGCCAAGCTCTAACTGACGCAGAATAAACATCGCAGATTGGAAGTTCTTCGCTGCCAGCATCTTCTCTAGCATCTCTTTTGGTAATGCTTCACCCGTTTCGAAGTGACCAGAGATAAACGACAGCGCTTCTTCTTCCCAACACCAGTTCTCTAGGAACTGACTTGGTAGCTCAACCGCATCCCAAGGCACGCCGTTGATACCCGCAACTGCGCCCGCTTCAACTTGCGTTAGCATGTGGTGGATACCGTGACCAAACTCGTGGAACAGTGTCACTACTTCATCGTGAGTAAATAGCGCAGGCTTATCACCAACTGGCTTGTTGAAGTTACACGTTAGGTAAGCGACAGGTGTTTGTAGCTCGCCAGATTCAGTAATACGACGACCACGACAGTCATCCATCCAAGCACCGCCACGTTTGTGCTCACGTGCGTATAGGTCTAGGTAGAAGCTACCGCGCAGTGCTCCTGTCGCATCAAATATATCAAAGAAGCGCACTGACTCATGCCATGTGTCGACGCCTTCACGCTCTGTTACCGACATACCAAACACACGATTCAGTACCTCAAACAGGCCTGAAACCACATTAGATTCTGGGAAGTAAGGACGAAGTTCTTCATCAGAGATCTCGAACAGGTTCTGCTTCTGCTTTTCGCTGTAGTAAGCGATGTCCCAAAGATTGAGTTCAGAAACTCCAAACTCTTTTTCAGCAAACTGACGCAGTTCTTCAACTTCGCGTTCACCTTGCGGTTTTGCTTTTACTGCTAGGTCGTTTAGGAAACCAAGTACTTGGTCTGGCGTTTCAGCCATTTTGGTCGACAGTGATTTTTCGCTGTAAGTGCTGAAACCTAGCATACGCGCGATCTCGTGACGCAGTTTAAGTTGCTCAGTGATGATCTCAGTATTGTCCCACTTACCTGCGTTTGGACCGCGATCTGAAGCGCGCGTTACGTATGCTTCATAAAGCTCTTTACGCAGTTCTTGGTTATCACAGTAGGTCATCACAGGTAGGTATGATGGGATATCTAAAGTCAGTAAGTAACCTTGTTGCTCTTTAGACTCAGCCGCCGCTTGTGCTGCCGCCAGTGCTGATTCAGGCATACCTGCCAGTTCAGCTACGTCTGTGATCTGCTTGCTCCAACCCATGGTTGCATCAAGCACGTTGTTTGAAAATTGAGAGCCTAGCTCAGACTGGCGCTTGCTGATCTCGCCGTAACGATGCTGTTCATCTGCAGGTAAGCCAATGCCCGACAGTTCGAAGTCACGCAGTGCGTCAGTAATGGTTTTTTGTTGAGCTCGGTTCAGTGCAGAGAATGCTTCACTCGCCTTGATCGCTTTATACGCTTCGAACAAGCCTTTGTGTTGGCCAACCCAAGTGCCGTATTCAGATAGCACAGGTAAGCAGCTCTCATACGCTTCACGCAGTTCGTCACTGTTCACGACAGAGTTCATATGGCTTACAGGTGACCAAATGCGACCTAAACGATCATCCACTTCTTCAATTGGAGCAACTAGGTTGTCCCAGCTTGGTGAAGTATTACCTTCAAGTACTTGTTCTATCTTGTTGCGACACGCTTCAATCACTTGCTCAACTGCTGGCTTTACGTGCTCTGGCTTGATCTGTGAAAACGGAGGTAAGTCCGTGAAGGTTAATAGCGGATTAGACATATAAACATTCCTTTGGCTTTAGAGACTTTCGTCTTTTTTGTAATGAGGTCGTCTTACAGTCATCAGGCTAAAGTTCGCCCTAAGAAATCACCTGCGAATAGTTATTAAATAGTGCCCAACAAGGCAAATTTCAATAGTAGAACCAATAACTAACTGCATATTGCTAGCGACTGTTCCTGAATTGTTCGAGAATTTATGGTCCATTGAGGGTTATAATAGTCTGATTAACCCCACCTACACTAACCACACTCTAATTCGAGAGTGTTACGAGAGTTTAATTTGTTAAGTTATCGCCACAGCTTCCACGCAGGTAACCATGCCGACGTAGTAAAGCATATCGTACAGAGCCTTATTCTTAATTCTTTGAAACAGAAGGATAAGCCTTTTGTTTATCATGACACTCACTCTGGTGTAGGTCGTTACGACTTAACGCATGAATGGTCTGAAAAAACCGGTGAATACAAGCAAGGTATTGCTCGTGTGTGGGAGCAAAAAGACCTTCCTGAGGACATTCAAAGCTACCTTGAGTCTATTTCCATTCTCAATAATGGCGAGAAACTGCGTTACTACCCAGGTTCTCCACGTGTTGCACGTGCACACCTGCGTGACCAAGACCGCATGGTACTGACTGAGCTTCACCCAGCCGATCACCCTTTGCTTGAGCAAGAGTTCCACCGTGATCGTCAGGTATCTATCTATAAAGAAGATGGTTTTAAGCGCTTGAAGGGCAGCCTGCCACCAAAAGAACGTCGTGGTTTAGTGCTGATCGACCCGCCTTACGAGCTGGCAAAAGAGTACCGTGATGTCGTGACAGCAATCGCTCAAAGCCACAAGCGCTGGGCAACTGGTATCTACGCAATTTGGTACCCGGTAGTAAATCGCTGTGATATCGAAGATATGATCGAAGGTCTCGAAGGCTTAGGCATCAACAAGATTCTACAAATCGAACTTGGCGTATCACCAGACACCAACGAGCGTGGTATGACAGCATCAGGCATGATCGTGATTAATCCACCTTGGAAGCTAGAAAGCCAAATGAAAGAGATTCTTCCATTCTTGAAGGAAGCAATTGCGCCGGCGACCGGTCATTTCAAAGTAGAGTGGATCGTACCCGAGTAATCTCGAACTTAACGTCATGCTCTGACGAATATTCAGCAGATTGTGACGTACACGAATAAATTTTAAACAGGGAGATTGAGTTCAACCGATCTGCCCTCAATATAATAATTAGACAATTTAAGAATCTATAGGACGTAGGTGTTCAGTGCGCTCACTGTACCCACAGCCTTCAATAAATGGAGAAAGTAATGGCGACTCATTTTGATTACATCTGTATCGGCGGCGGTTCAGGCGGCATCGCATCAGCAAACCGCGCAGCAATGCACGGTGCAAAGGTTGCACTTATCGAAGCTCAAGACCTTGGTGGTACTTGTGTAAACGTTGGTTGTGTTCCTAAAAAGGTAATGTGGCACGGCGCTCAAGTTGCTGAAGCTATCAACCTATACTCTGAAGACTACGGCTTCGACGTTGAAGTAAAAAGCTTTAACTGGAGCAAGCTGATTGAAAACCGCCAAGCTTACATTGGTCGTATCCACCAATCTTACGACCGCGTACTAGGCAACAACAAAGTAAACGTAATCAAAGGCTTTGCTAAGTTCGTTGATGAAAAGACAGTTGAAGTGAACGGCGAACACTACACAGCAGATCACATCCTGATCGCGGTAGGTGGTCGTCCAACGATTCCAAACATCCCAGGTGCAGAATACGGCATCGACTCAAATGGTTTCTTCGACCTGATTGAGCAACCAAAGCGCGTTGCAGTTATCGGTGCTGGCTACATCGCAGTAGAAATCGCAGGCGTACTAAGCGCACTTGGCACAGAAACACACCTGTTCTGTCGTAAAGAGTCACCACTACGTAGCTTCGACCCAATGATCATCGAGACATTGGTTGAAGTAATGGAAGCGGAAGGCCCAACGCTGCATACACACTCTGTTCCAAAAGAAGTAGTGAAAGAAGCAGACGGCACACTGACTCTGCACCTAGAGAACGGCAACACTCAAAACGTTGACCACCTAATCTGGGCTATCGGTCGCCACCCAGCAACTGACGCTATCAACCTAGCATCAACTGGCGTTGCAACTAACGACCGTGGCTACATCAAAGTAGACGAGTTCCAAGCAACCAACGTTCCTGGCATCTACTGTGTTGGCGACATCATGGAAGGCGGTATCGAGCTAACTCCTGTTGCTGTTAAAGCAGGTCGCCAGCTTTCTGAGCGTCTATTCAACGGTCAAACCAACGCGAAAATGAACTACAAGCTAGTGCCTACTGTTGTATTCAGCCACCCACCTATCGGCACAATTGGTCTAACGACTCAAGAAGCTGAAGAGCAATACGGCAAAGACAACATCAAGGTATACACGTCTGGCTTCACTGCTATGTACACAGCAGTAACCAAGCACCGTCAACCTTGTAAGATGAAGCTAGTATGTGCTGGCGAAGAAGAGACTGTCGTTGGCCTACACGGCATAGGTTTCACTGTTGATGAAATGATTCAAGGCTTCGGCGTTGCAATGAAGATGGGCGCAACCAAAGCAGATTTCGACTCTGTTGTGGCGATTCACCCAACGGGCAGCGAAGAGTTTGTTACGATGAGATAATCAACGTCTTAGTTGAGCTCTCTTTAGAAGCAGGCCTTGTGCCTGCTTTTTTTATGTCCGCTCTGAACCTTAGCTATGGATTCGACGTAACACAAATATCTACCTATCTAGAACAGCAATGGAGTTTGTTATGAATCTACTAATTGAATCATTTGAAGGCGGGATCTACTTGGCTTACCAAGTTATTGGCGAGCAAAAGCAGTTAATCAAAGATGACCACCAGCATCCTATGAAGTTTTTGAGTGTTAACCAAGCACGCGATCACTTTAGCGACCAAGGTGTAGCATCAGCTATGCTGGTTCATAACAGTGCTTACGACGAAATGTGTGGTGAACACTGTGGTAGCACACAACCTTTCGAGATTGATTTGAAGTGGAGTTAAATCAACCTCAAATCAATCGCGATAAAAATTGAAAGGCTTGCATCAATGCAAGCCTTTCTTATGGGATTCACTTTCCCTTTTAATCACTTAGATCAGCGCGATGTCCGTTTCAGTCTTCGTTTGATGTTCTGTTCTTTCACTACAAAGTCGAACAGCGGAGCGAACAGGTTGGCGAACAAGATAGCCAGCATGATGCCCTCTGGGTAGGCTGGATTGAGCACTCGTATACCAACCGTCATCACACCAATCAAAATGCCATAGGCCCATTTACTCTGATTGGTAAACGCGGCTGATACTGGGTCTGTCGCCATGAAGAAGGTACCAAACGCTACACCACCCAACACAAAGTGCCAGTAGAACGGCATCGAAAACATCGAGTTGGTTTCTGACCCTATCCAATTCATCAAGCTAGATGTCACAACGAGACCAATAATCACACCGGCGACAATGCGCCAAGAAGCTATCTTCATCGCTATCAGAATCAACCCCGTCAACATGATAAGCAATGACGACACTTCGCCCATCGAGCCCGGTATGTTACCGACAAAAGCATCCATCCAAGTGATCGCCTCGCCAGTCATGTTATTGATGAGTGACGTGCTGCCGCCTTCATACCATTGACTCAGCGGTGTCGCGCCTGAATAGCCGTCAGCTGCAACCCACACAAGCCCACCCGACATGTTGGCTGGATACGCGAAATAGAGAAACGCGCGGCCTGCAAGGGCTGGGTTCAAGAAGTTTCGTCCTGTACCACCGAACAGCTCTTTGGCGACAACTATACCAAAGGTGATGCCTAATGCGGCTTGCCAAAGCGGGATGGTTGGCGGGAGGATGAGTGCAAACAGCACCGAACTTACAAAAAAGCCTTCATTAACTTCGTGCTTACGCACAACGGCAAACAACACCTCCCAAAACCCACCTACCACAAACACCGTGGCATAAACGGGTAGAAAATAGAGTGCACCAAGCAACATCTGACTTGCCCAGCCACTTGCCACCAATGACTGCGCATCGCCAAATGCCCACGACAGATGCCAGCTGCTTTCAATAATTGAGGCAAGTTCGTTAAGTTGATAGCTGGAGGTTAATGCGAGGACACTTTGGTGCCCAACGTTATACATACCCCAGAACATCGCAGGAAAGGTCGCTAACCACACCAGAATCATGATGCGCTTTAGGTCAATGCTATCGCGAACATGGGTTATGCCGCAATTTACGTTTCCGGGTGTATAAAATATTGTCGCGAAAGCTTCATAGACTGGGTAGAGCTTTTCGTACTTACCACCCGCTTCGAATTGAGGGGATACGCCCTCTAGCCACTTATTCAATTTCATATCTTTATAACCTCATTGGTGTGAGTCAAAGACAATACGAAACAAATAAGGTTAGAGAACAATTTGGCATAATCTACCTCTATAAAGCGAACCTTTAACCAACCATTCACCGTCAATATTTGAGAGAAAATCAAGAGCTAAACTTTGGAAAGAAGATCACATACCCGCATTTTTGATGCCACCTCTCAAAAATGCGACTTTTTAGCTTATTTTTTTATATGTAATTGATAAAAACATCGAAAAAACATCTAAAACTCTTATAGAATGTATGCATAATAAGAGACATAAAAAAGATCAGTTGTGCAAAATAGAAGCAGTGGCCCCACTGAGGTTTTCTATCGCCTCATAGATATCCCAGACGCGGAAAAAAGTCTCTACCTAAAACGACTAGAGCAAGAACAACCCAGCTTATATCAGCAGGTACTTCCTCTCATCAGTGAAGTCCCCTCAGAGCAGCTCACATCACTGCTCGGCTTTCACGCACAACAAGCAACAGAAAGTGAGCTCAACCTAACCTACACCTTAGTCGATAAATACTATATATCGCATGAACTCGGTCGTGGTGGTATGGGGATTGTCTATGCAGCTAGTCGAGCAGATAGAACCTTTGAGCAAGACTTAGCAGTTAAATTCATACAGCCCTCTCTTTCACATATTTTAGGTGAGCATGCTCTATTTCAAGAAGCACAATTACTCGCACACCTAAACCATCCATGTATAGCCAAAGTGTTTGATGGTGGGGTCTACGAAGAGTCGGTCTATATTGTGATGGAGCGAGTTGAAGGGGAAACGCTTTCTCTGTATTTGCAGAATCGCTCTTGTAGTGAAAAGCAAAGGCTCAATTTATTTAAAGAAATTTGTTCGGCAATTGAACATGCTCATCAAAAACAAGTGCTGCATGCTGATCTCAAGCCCGAGAATATCTTAATTGATCCTTTTGGTTCACCTAAGATTCTCGACTTCAATCTAACTCAAAAGGTCAAACAACCCACACCCAACCAAAGCTCAGATGCTTCCATACTGACAGCCTACAGCAAGGCTTATGCCAGCCCAGAGCAGGTTGCAGGTCACTTCCTAACTCAACAAAGTGATATTTACTCACTGGGTAAAGTGCTAGCGCTGATTTTTGACTCTTCTTCAAGCTTAGATATTAACCTAATTGTAGAAAAGGCGACAAACCACGAACCCTACCGTCGCTATGCCAGCGTAAGTGAATTGCGCCAAGACATAGTGCGTATCTTAGAATGTCGCCCCATTTCTTTGAGAGAGAAGCAGCCACTCTATTCATTATCAAAGCTATTAAAGCGACGCCCAGTACAGAGTGCTCTAACAATTCTATTGCTACTGTCAGGCGCAACGTTTTCAACAGCTATATTCAATAAGAATTTACAACTACGCAAAGAAAAACTAGTCGCGGAAGAGATGATGTATGAAGTGACGAGCCTATTGTTTCATGCCAAAGGCAGTGATGCTGCAAAAATGTCAGTCGGCACGATGCTTGAGCTCACTAGACGACGGATCTTATCAAACCCTGATTTACCCAAAGACGTTAAACAGAAAATGCTATTGGCGATGCTGACACCATCACCTGAAAAATCTGTGACTAACAAAAACAAAGAAAAGTAATCCAACAATTAATTATGAAAAAAATACTTCTCCCGCTGATAGCTCTCTGGTCAACGAGTCTTTACATCCATGCTAATGGCAGCGAAGTTCTTACTGGGTATTTTATTGATTCGCCAGTATCAGGGCTTTATTACGAAACCAGCTCCAATCTTTCGGGCACCACTGATAAAGGGGCATTCCAATACAATTCAGGTGATATCGTCAGCTTTTTTATTGGCACCGACAATTCGGGTTACTTGCTGACAACGCTTTCTGGCCAGGAGGTAATAACACCAACCCTATCGTCAACTCGCCCAAGCCGCAGCATCAACATGACTCGTTTACTTCTATCGCTTGATGACACTCCAGAACACCGCGATGAAATCATCTTAGCGAGCAAAGTTTTATCTGACGTAGAGTTTCAAAAGAAGCTCAAAAATCTCGACCTAAGCTATTTAGATGCTCAAGAATTAGGCATTGACCTTGTTTCAGTCAAAGAAGCTGCAAAGCACCTCAACCAGAGCCAAGAATACATCAAGGATAACTTTGCCTCAGAGGAAATCATTTTTTCTCCTAAAGACAAAGTGCTTCATAACATTATTATTGCTAAGAAAGACTATGCAGGACGCGCGTGCTTTTACGACTTAGCTCACCACACTAACCCAAAATACAAAGGTCCGATTGGAGAGCTTAGTTACCAAATCACAGACACAGAACTCATTCAGTTCCCAGGAACAGGCGACTATTTTAACGGCTGTAACCTACGCCCTTACCAGACACCCCAGAAGATCATTCGCGAACCATTATCCAACAGCGATGGCTGGACAGGCTTTACCAGTTGTGCTCAAAAAGGCTGCACACGCCACGATTTGAGTGGATTCTCAATTGAAGACTATAACGATGAAGGGGACTGGAAGTACCGTACCGTTGCATTGGATTTTGATACAGAAACTGAGCTGTTGATGGAAAAAACCCAAGGTTTAGGACAGAAAGAACACATCCGTCATTCAAACAAAGCTGAGATGATTTGGTTTACCTACACCAATGATCGCGGTAATCACATCCCTTATGAAGGTGTTTGGCAGCACACTCAATATCAACAAAACGACATCATAAATGAGTGCCTACTCATCAAAGATAAACGCATTTTTCTTGGCCCAAGCGACACTGAGGCCTGCTCAACAAACCACCAACAATACACGCAAGACGTTACAGAAAAATTTGGCGATATGTGGTGGCTGACCAACCCAGAACCTACAACTTCTCTCGCCCAGATGAATGTCTCTGTCCGCTGGTATGACTCAGTACCACAACAGCATTTCACAGCATGGGAATACTTGCCTGCAGGCCAAAATTGGGATCAAGGCATACTCTACAGATTCAAACAAAAAATTTCGCTAAACCCTGATAAATCCCATAATATCAGCACCCTATCCGTTTCCGAGTTTAGTAAAGTGAGGTCTAAAAGCTAATGGCAACTGCAACTCCAGATATCACACAGATCATCCAACAATGGCAATCCGGCGATAAAAGTGCCGAAGCCGATCTATATCAATTCGCGTACTTGCAGTTAAGACATATTGCTCAACAAGAACGCTCTCGTAGCGCTCAAAAATATGGTGCTGACAATCAAGTGCTGAGCGACAGTATGAACAGCACGACGGCTTTAATTCATGACGCTTACCTAAAGATCTCATCTTCCGACCTTCAATCGGTCGAAAATAAAAAAGACTTTTTTCTTATGGCTGCAAAAGTGATGCGCCAAATTTTAATCGATAATGCTCGCCACCTTCAGGCAAAAAAGCGTCAAAAGATGACTATGCTAAGCGACAGCAAAGACGATAAGTTCGAGCAATTAATGATCATGGATAAAGCCATAGACAACTTCAGTATCCACTACCCTCGTCAATCTCAGGCACTCAAGCTTAAGTACTTAATGGGCATGCGTAATCGCGAGATCAGCGAGCTACTGAAATGCAGTTCGAGCTTGATCGAGAAGGATCTTAAATTCTCACGTTGTTGGCTACAAAGCAAACTGGTTTAATAATGAAAAAGCGATTCTGTTTACTGCTCATTTCCGTCTGTGGGGCTCTCATGTTCCTGCCTCCTTGGATAGCCTCAAAAGAAACTAACCTGTCGCACACCAGCAGTGGCATAAAACAGTTCTCTTCGAATAATAAACCTTCACCTCATAGCCCAGTAAACGGTGCTTCAATGCAGGGTTTGAATGAGGCAAATGAAAAAATTAGAAGTCATTCAACCTCAGAAAAAGCCGACGTTTCATTAATATCTAAGTGGGCTTCGAACACCTTCGAATCGGCGCAACTAGACGTGGTTACCTTTAAGGAAAAAACTCAAACGATAGTCGTCGAAGAAGAGCGAGATAGATCTGACAGTAATCAAAAGCCACATGTGAATCTTACGGTGCTGCAAAGTATTCAGCATGAAATCAACCAGTGGTCATTCACCGAAAATTCCCCGATCAACTACTCAATTGATATTACAGGGCTGTTTGAGGACCCAGATGATGACCTACTGACAACACAGCTTGTTGTTAATCATCCTAAGTTTTCCGTATCTCACTTAGGCGGGACATCGAGCCTACAAGGCACACCAAAAATCGGCAACGCACCAACTCAACTTATTGCGCGAGCCAAAGATGATTATCACGGTTCGGAAGAGGGCGCTTGGGTAACTGCCACCTTTCCACTGCCTTCGCTCTCATCAGGCCTAGAAGGTGAGGGATTACACCCTTTGATTGGTCAAACTTGGTACCGCCTTGAGACAAACCACCTGTTTGCAGGTAAGACTTACAACTATGAAAAGGTGTACTGCGAGGCATTTAAGTTCATCAATGACGAAGTGTTTTTTGCCTCATCCAACACTCTAACCACCTGCCCTAACGAACATCAACTACGTAAAGTGGGAAGTTATCATGTTGATGGTGATGATCTTATTGTCTCTAGCACTCAGTCAATATTTGACCATGATATGCGTTGGAAAATCTTGGAAACCTATCCAAGTCACCCGATGTTCACCACCGCTCATGTGACACAAGTAAAAATGGGCAATGAATATGAAACTTATACGGTTGCCTCTAAAACTCAAATAGAGCAACGCATAAACACTATTACAGGCTTAGAGGCACTACAACTGACACCAGTCAACTATATGTACTTGGCTAACGACGGTCACTACTACTTAGGTTGGTATGGCATGCATATTGGTAATTACCAATTAACGAACCCAGACTGGCCCGATGAGATGGATGGTGACTTAAATGTACAGTCTTACAATACAACGGTTATTTGCGAAGATTTACTCGACAAATTTAATCACTACTCTGTTGGTGGGCAAGGCGTATATGGCGACATTATAGGTCAAACCATCGGCGAAAATTTCGAGTCTATCGAGTGTGAAGAACGACCACTAGGCCACCTTCAATATTCCTTCTTCGATGTCGACTTTTTAGAGTTTGATGAGTTCAAGCATGGCGAAGTATTTAGCATCATACTTCGCCCCAAGCTCGAGTGGCGTCATAAGGTTGAAGAGATCAAACTCAATATTCGATATCTAGACCCTAACGCCTAGAAACTCCAAAGAGCCTGTAAGCCGGTACTGAATGTATAGGTGTCGGCTTCAGGTAAGGTCGCCTTTTTTTGTTCTGTTACGTAATCTGTACACACTCCATCAACCATGGTTTTACAGTATGTGGTTGTCACTGTTTCTGTATCCGACTGAAACCGCTTCTCATAACCAAACATTGCATACCAACCTAAGTGCAAACCGGGTGTCACTTCATAGCTCACCGATCCTTCCACTGCTGCTCGATAGCCGAAGTCGTAGAAGTCAATATTTTCAAATTGCGTATTCGAAGTCACACTCCAAACTGGCAAACCAAAGGTCGCCTTACCGCTGATGTGCCATTTATCACTAAGATACAAACTACCGTCATCGTAGGCTAAACCAACATCCATAAAGATATCCGTCGACGTTTCCTCCCACGTACCGTAGAAATATTTGTTTCCCGCATCCGTATGATTTTTCACACCATAACGAGTAAAGGTTTGATATGTCAGTGACGGACCACCAATCACACGCCAGTTATCTTGCAACTTGTAATGCAACTGAATATTGGTTGCCGTCTTCAGGTACTCCATCTGGTTCTTTTGAATAGATGCGCCATTATTAGCCCACTCTTCTTTCGAGCTTTGTGGAGAGAAAGAGGCCAATGCATCGATAGAAAAATCGAAGTCATCATTCACGTAATACAGACCGCCAGTATTCAGTATCGGATTGGTCACCGTCACATCCGACCTTAACCCACCAAAGTGCTCTTGATACGTCACATTTTCCAAGCCAACCGTGAAATACGAGTAGCCATACTTATCACTATTATGTGTTTGTTGAGCCATTACCGAAAATGGCAATAGACTAAAACCGATCCATTTTTTCATTTTTATATCTATCAAACTAATTCGGGGCAGCATGCTATTGAAATTGGAAATCGATTAGAAGAGCAATCGTACAAATAAAAATCAAATAAATTTTACGGTTTTTTTATACCTTTACGTGTGTTGAAAAAACAACCAACAACAAGTAAAACATTCACCAGGCAAATAAAGGCATCATAAAATGAAACAAATAGAGCTTAGCTAGAGCTCATTACAAAGGATATGACATGAAAAAAGTTAGTTTACTAGCAGCGTCAGTGGCTTTCGCCTTAACAGGCTGTGGTGGTTCAGACGGTGATTCAGCTTCAACTTCTCCGAGCGGTGTAACAATTACAGGTTTTGATGGTTACTTTAATCAAGCTGTCGTTTTTGACGATAAAGACAACAATGGCGTTCTAGACATTGGCTCTGACGTTATTTTCGGTCTTACTAACGACCAAGGCCAAATTGAGATATCTGGCGACATTTCAGGTGCACTAGCACTTCAAACATTAACACCTGGCGGCACGGTACAAACTGCACTTGCGAACCACGATAGCAGCAAATACGCGGGTAAATACACAATCGATATGGATCACCCTGCGCAAGCAATGGCTCATGAGCTTGTGTTCCGAGCTCCAACTTCATCGGATGTAATCTCTCCAATTACCGATTTAGTTGCGATTGAAATGGCAAAAGGCACAGACGCAGCGCCAGTTAGTGAGGAAGAAGCAGTCGCGATTGTTAGCACAGCTTTAGGTGGTACAGAAGAAGCGCCTATCGACCCTTACTCTGATTTCGTTTCAGGTGCTGATGCAAATGCTGAACTACACAAAACAGCACAGATCCTGACGGAATCGAAAGCGGCTAACCCTACTACTTATGAAGAAAAGTCCGATCAGTTTGCAAAAGAAGCCGATGCGATCGTTGATACGCTAACTCCAACAGAACTAGCAGACAACGATTTAAAACCTGTTATTGAAGATAACGCGGCTCCTGGTGAAGATCTTGACCCTGTTGTTGTAACCAACAATAAGCTGGTTGTAACAGCAAGCATTCTGGAAGCAGAACAAGGTAAAATCCCAACACTAGAAGAAAATGGTAGCTCATCAAATATCGTGCTTAATATTGCAGGTTTATTTATTGATAAAGACCAGACTCTAATCACGCCAACTCTAACTCACAACATCCCTGCAGAAAGCGGTATTGTTGTGACTCTCAATGGCGACACATTAACTCTAGTTGCATCAGATTACATCGATGCTGCTGGTGACTTTACAGTGACTTTAACAGCTGAAGATAAGAACTCGACGCCTGAAGTCGTTGGTTCTGCGATCGCGACGTTCAACGTTAAAATTGAAGCTGCGAACCAAGTTCCGGCTGTTGATTATACGGAATATGACGTTTTACAAGCTGAAATCAACAACTGGCAGCTAGAGGTAGGCGTTCCATTCGAGCAAACTATCAATATTGAAAACCTATTCACAGACAAAGATGGTGACATTGTTTCCTACCGTACTGGTGGCATGACAATCCCTGGTCTAGTTGTATCTCCACAAGAGGGCACAAACCCAATTATCACTATTTCCGGAACACCAACCAAAGCAACAGCAGCTAACGCTTCTGAAGCATTCATGGTTGGCGGTGTTGATAACGAAGGCGCCGAAGCTTACCAAGAAATGTTGATGCCTCAAGTCGCTGAAGGTGTGATTCCAGAACCAGATCTTCACCCTCTAGAAGGTAAGACTTGGTACATGCTAGAGCACGGCAGTTCAAACGGTGAAAATGAGCAGAGCTACGCAAGCATCTGGTGTGATTCAATTAAATTTGAAGACGGCATTGTACTAGGCAACGTAAGAAGCATCGCAAATAAAACAAGCTGTTCTGCCGCTGACACTCAAACTGAAAATGCAACTTACGAAGTTATCGACGGTAAGCTTTTTGCTACATTTGAGTTCGAAGAGGATGGGCAAGACCTAGTTGAAACCTTCCAAGTAGAAATGTTCGAAGACGCAGATGATATTTCTACAGGTGCTAAGACTATTATCCACCGCATGAAAGATTCTACTGAAGATTCAGCAGAACGTTACACATACTTCAGCAACAAGGCAGACATCGAAAAACGTATCAATGTAACTTCTGAAATGGGTCCTGATGCACGTTATTTCACTGCTTACTTACCAGCTGAACAAGACCTAACGTATAACTTAGGTACTATTGGTTTAGCGTTGAATGAAAATTCTAACTCGAATGATAGTGACGCAATGGATGCAGGTTTATCTTTTGATGTTCCAAACAATGATTTTACATGTGAAACAGTTAAAGAATTCTTCTCAGGATTTTACTTTACAGGTGAAGACATCGGTGAAGTGGCATCTAGAGAATATAATGGCACGCCGATTGAATGTTACACAAATGAAGAAAATGGCGTCAACTATGCTTCTATTGACTTTGACTTACCCGCGCTAGCAGTCAACAACGTTTACAGCGTAATTGGCAAGGTAAAAGACAGCGATGGCGAATACTTAGAAGCTGTTAAGTTCAACATTAAATGGACAGGTACAGGTAACAACGAATAATTCGTTCATTAAACTGAATCCACAAAAGACCCCTCAAACCAAGGGGTCTTTTATCCACAAAACCAACATAACCATACCCTTACGTACGCCTCACAACTAACTAATTCCACAAAATATTTTTTATGAAAATCTGTACGGATTTTCCATTCATTCCCGTATCTTGCACCTCATTCATACAAGCTGTAAAAACTAGCCAGTTTTATATCACCTCAAAAAATAATAGATCTCACTCGGTAAGGATGAAAAGAATGAAGAAGGTTAGTTTACTAGCGGCGTCAGTGGCTATTGCATTATCAGGTTGTGGCGGTTCAGATGGTGGCTCATCAGATGGAGCGACTCCTGGCGGTATTGTGATTACTGGCTTCGACGGCTACTTTAAAAATGCAGTTGTATTTGACGATGTCGGTCAATCTGGCGTTTTAGAAGTTGGCACAGATACTATCTTTGGCTTAACAGACCAAGATGGCAAAATCACACTTCCAGTAGATACTGAAATTGATGGGAAACTAGCCATAAAAACACTTCGTCCAGGCGATATGACTAAAGCGCTTGCTGAAGAGCTTTCGGCGTTGAGCTCTAAAGCGGATAGCTATTCTGATTTTATGGATGTTTACACCACAGACATGGACCATGAAGGCCAACCAATGGCTAACAGCGTTGTATTCCGCACGCCTGAAAGTACCGATAAAACTGCATTAGTTATCTCTCCAATTACCGACCTTGTTGCTATTGAAATGCAGAAAAACGATAGCTCATTCGAAGATGCTACGACATCTGTAAACGAAAATTTAGGCGGAACGATTGAAGAACCTATCGATCTATTTTCAGACTTTGTAGCAACTTCAAAAGATGATCTTGAAAGCGCACAGTTGCACAAAACTGCACAAATTCTTACTGAATCCAAAGCACAAGATCCTGCAGCCTACGAAAATAATGTAAATAGCATTACCGAGACCGCCACAGAAAAGTCTAAAGAGATCGTAACAGAAGAGAACATGGGTTCTGAAGAACTTGTTAACGAGAAGCCTGTTATCGATCCAAGCCAACCAGAAACTGCTGTGACTAACTACAAGTTACTGGTAGACCCTACTGCGCAAGCTGATCTCGAATCAGAATTTGCAAAGCTAGAGGTAGTTGAAGGTCAAGGGTTTACACAGACGATCACTGTTCCTGAAAACTTATTCCAAGATAAGTACAGTTCTGAAGATAAATATCAAAACATCGCTATCGCTCGTGCTGAAGTGAATGGTAAGCAAGAAATTACGGTAACGCTAGAAGGCGAGACATTAACTATCTCAGCAAAAGATAGCTTTGTTCCTACATTAAGCAGTTACATTGTTACTCTGACAGCAGTTGATCGTGCCACTGCTGACTCAAAAGTACTGAGTGAGTTAAGTACTACATTCTCATTCGATGTTTCATTGGTAAATACTGCGCCAAAAGTAGAGCCCGAAGCACAATCAGAAATACAGCGCGAGATTACTGACAACTGGACAATGAAGCAGGGTGAAGCTTTCTCAGCAGAGCTCATGGTTAACGGCCTATTTACAGACCGCGAAAATGACACTCTTACTTATGATTCCAACATCGGTAATGTCGTGAAAGGACTGACATCAAAGTACGACGCCAAATCAGGCAAACTAATTATCTCAGGCCACCCGGAAACGCCAATAGAAGATATCAAGCAGTTCAACATCACAGCCGATGACGGACACGCTGCGACATTTATGGTTTCAGAGCCAGCAGTTTTTGATTTACCAATCATTGAGATCGGCGATATCGCTGTCGACGAGGCTGTTGAAGCCGAACTTCAAAAGACGATCTCTAACAACTGGTCGCTTAAAGCTGGTGAAGCATTCTCTGAGCAACTCGATATTAGCGAGTTATTTACCTCAAATGTTTCTGGTGACGTTGAATATTACGCAAACTATGCGTCTCACGACAATGAACCAGCACGTAACCCAATTCCTGGTGTTTCTATCAAGATTGACGCGAGTGGTTTAGTAACACTGGAAGGTACACCTACAGCGGAAACCAACGGTGTCATGCTTTACGTCGCTAAAGGAATCAACTTCTCTGGTGGTGACGAGAATGATATTGAATCTGAAATGGTTACCTTTGCATTACCAAATGTACAACCAACTGATGAAGTTGATCCACCAGCACCAGAACTGGGATTTACGAAAGCACACTTCAATAACCAAGAGTGGAAGATGGGTAGCTTTGCTCCAAATGACGGTGAAATAGCTTACGCTAGTTTAATGAAGAACGACTCAACTGGTGATTTGAAATTCTGCTGGGGCGCAACGAATGGTGACAATTCGCCTTATGAAGCTAACATAGGCTATAGCTTCAGAAATAGTGGATTAGGTCTTAACGACGGTAGTGAAATCATAGAGATGCTGTCCGAACTTGATGATGCAACTGGATACTTAGATTCTCAAGAGAAAGATTGCTGGCCTGTAAGTCTGAGCGATGGAAAGCTAGATGACGGCGAAAGTCGCTACGAAATGCTTTACCAAAAGAAAACGGAAGTAAATGGCGAAACCCAATATCAAATTCTTGTAAAGATCGGTACTGATGAACTGTTCTGGTTAGACTCAACAAACATGCCATTCGCTCATATTCAGCCTGTTGAGAATAAAGTAAACGAAGGTATCGTTGAATTTGATTTGATGGTAGAAAGCGAAGGTGAAGATGATAGCACGCAGCTAACATACAGTTTTGGCCAGTACAGCTATGACCAAACAACTTATGACTATGACTCTGTTATGCCAGAAGGTTTCCATACTCCTGGAGAGTGGACTCTAGTGGCAGATGATTTAAACAACCCACTACTACAAGCACAAGAAACGGGTGAAATGTCGGATTACAAAACTCGCTTCCGTTATATCGGTCGTGATTTTGGAGATTTTTACATCGGTATGAAATGGAGCCGTGAACCAGGCCAAGTCTACCAATCAGCGCCTGAATACGGTCTGTTCTCTATTGATAAAGACAAAATGTTCAGCATTGTAAATAGCCTACCAATGATGTCAGTTGACTAACATTAAAAAACCCCAGCACATCGCTGGGGTTTCTTTTATCGGTGCATTTTAGCCTACGGTAACTCCAATACTCTTGACGTTACTTAACGCACATTACATTAAGCAATGAAGAACCTTTCAATTGATTGACGTTACCGTTGGTAAACAGACCTTTCTTATCTGCGCCCCAATAAGGGAGATGCATTGGCCAGTTCTGTTTTTCCATAACCTTTGAGTTCAAGATGCTCTGCCATTGCTTTTCACTCATCAGCTTCATGTTGACCTGATTACACACCAATTCAGCGCTATCGTAATCTAGGCGGCTCCAAGGCTTACCTTGCTCCATGTAGAACTGTTGTTGATGGTCTAGAAGGTAAGGAATCGCATATTGGCTACCCGCAACGTCTGCTTTCACGCGAATCTCGATCTCTAGATCATTGTCTGAGCTCGCGTTACCACTTGGTAGCGTCTGAATAGCAGCAGCACTCGTTACCGCCGCCGCTTGCTTAGCAGCCACAGGTTTCGGTGCAGGCTTAGCTTTTGCTTTTAAAGGAGCCTTAGGCTTCACCACTTTTGGCTCTGCCTCTTTTGCAACGATAGGTTGTGATGAGGTTTTAGACTTATCGACCATACGAATAAAGGCTTCACCGTAACCAGGAACCTTACGTACTTGAGCTAGGTCTTTTCTCGCATCAGAGAAGGTTGAATAAGGGCCGATTAAGCAACGGTAGTCACTTCCTTCAGGCTTCATCCAAACGTTGGTCGAGATCTTTTCATAAAGAGGTTTTGCACGGCTCAGTGACAAAGGCTTGTTCAGCAGGCCACATTGAACCCAGAACAGTTCGTTATCTGAATGACGTTTAGGTGCCTTACTGCCCCAAACGCCTTTACCAATCGGACATGATTGCTCTAGCTGTGGTAATTGGTTGGTGCTTGCCTGAGTTGCATCACATAGAACCGACTCTGCATTCACTTGGCTCGATACCAAAAGAGATGCAGCAATAAGCCCCATACGATAATTTCTCGTCACAGCACGACATACAGCATTCATTGTCAATTTCATAACCACCACTTAAACCCTTGCGGGCTAATTATTACCGAATCTATGTCGATAAAACATGAATTCCATTTTAAGTATTATTGACACTGTCAATAATACTAAGTTCCAGATCCATTAAGCAAAAAAAGAGCCGTAATTGCTTACGGCTCTTAATTTAGTGACTTTTTTTACTAAAAATCAAACCGGGCTATCACCCTTTATAAATTTTCGGGTTAAACACGTCACGTAACCAGTCGCCTAATAGGTTAATAACTAGAACCAATGTTACCAAAAGCACACCTGGGAATGCTGTGATCCACCATGCTCCTGAGAAAATGTAGTTAAAACCAGTACTGATCAGGGCGCCGAGTGACGGTTGGTCTACCGGAAGACCTAAACCTAGGAAAGAAAGTGCCGCTTCTGACATGATGGCATTTGCCACCTGTACCGTAGAGATAACCAAAATCGGTGATAAACAGTTAGGCAGAATATGGCGGAACATGATGCGAGGCGCTCTAAAGCCCATCACACGTGCCGCTTCTACGTACTCTTTCTTCTTCTCTGCCAATACCGATGCACGAATCGTACGAGCATACTGCGGCCATTCAGCAATACCGATGATCACCACCAGCATAACAACCGCATATTGCGCGTAGAAGTCACTACCGAAACTCGCCTTAAAGATGGCCGAGACAATGATCGCAACCATCATGGTTGAGAACGAAAGCTGAACATCGGCAAAACGCATCAGGAAGCTATCAATACGACCACCGAAGTAACCTGCAGACAAGCCAATGATGATACCGAGAGTCAGCTGAAGACCTACCGCTAGGAAACCGATCGTCAATGACAGACGCGAGCCGTAAAGCATCGTAGATAAGATGTCACGACCTTGCTCATCAGTACCCAGTAGGAAGCGTTCTTCGCCGTCTTCCATCCAAGATGGTGGCAACTCAGAATCCATGATGTCGATAGACGTCACGTCATACGGGTCTGTTGGCGCTAGAATCGGTGCCGCTAATGCCATCACAAGGAAAGCTGCAAAGATAGCAAAGCTCACCATTGCCACTTTATCGCGTAAGAAGTAGTACAGAATGTCTGACTGCTTGAATCGCTCCCAACGAGATGGAGCTGTTGTTGTGTGTTCCATGATTATGCTCCTTTCCCTGTAATATTCACTGTTGGGTTAATGATGCCGTAAAGCAGGTCAACAATGGTGTTCGTTACTACGAAGATCAGACCAACGAAGATAACGTATGCGGTAATCAGTGGAGTATCCACTCGGTTAATCGCTTCAAGGAATAGGAAGCCGGTACCCGGCCACTGGAATACAGTTTCAGTCAGAATGGTGTAAGCCACCATAGTACCGATTTGAACACCACCTACCGTTAGTACAGGCAGCATTGTGTTCTTCAAAGCGTGTTGGTAGTAGATCTTGTTCAGCGCGAGGCCTTTTGCTTTACCAAACTTGATGTATTCAGAGCTAAGAACCTCGAGCATTTCAGAACGTACTAGACGAATGAACAGCGGCAGCATGATAGATGCCAGAGCAATACTCGGCAGCACTAAGTGCGCAAGGCCATCGAGCGTTAAGAAGCCAGACTCCCAACCAAACCAGTTTGCGGTATCACCACGTCCGAATGACGGCAGCCAACCGAGCTCAATAGAGAACACGTACATCAGCATGATTGCGGTTAAGAAAACAGGTACCGAGATACCGATACTACTGCCCGCCATCACCAATTTAGTGAAGAAACTTTTTGGGTGTATTGCAGAATAAACGCCGAGTGGAATCGACAGACAAACGATGATCAGAGAAGCGCCAAACACAAGTTCAAGCGTCGCGACCAATTTGTCTAAGATTACGTCCACAGCAGGGCGTTTAAAGAAATATGAAGTACCAAGATCACCTTGTAGAGCTGCGCCCACAAAGCGAGTGTATTTTGTAATGAAGGGATCATTTAAGCCGAGTTCATCACGCAGCGCTTGACGCTCCGATTCTGAAACAGATTGACCGACTAACTCACGCAACGGGTCGCCCAGGTTATCCTGAATGGCAAACGCCACCAAACTGATCACAAACATCACTATCAGTGCCTGAAACAGGCGCTTGACCAGAAACGTAACCATTCCTTGCCCCTTATCTATCCATGACTATCTAATCGAAATCCGCGACTAGATAACAAAATTCAGTCTTAAAAAAGGTATTTAGCCAGACTGAAGGAAGACCAAATACCGAAACTTAAATCTATTTCTTAATAATTTGAGAGCCTGAAAAGCTTCAGGCTCTCGATTCTAGCAAGCTAGATTATTTTACAACTAGGTCGCCGAAGTAAGGCATAACCATTGGGTTTACTACGTCTGCTGCACCTACGTTAGACTTCGCGCCCCACGCTTCACTCTGCCAGTGTAGAGGTACGAATGCTGCGTCGTTGTACAGTGTTGCTTCAACGCCTTTCAGCATTTCAGCACGCTTAACTGGGTCAGTTTCAGTGTTAGAAGCTTCTACAATCGCATCCATTTCTGGGTTTGAGTAACCAGAACAGTTGTATTGACCACGGCCAGTTTCTTCGTTACGAGTCATAGTTAGGAACTCGTTGAAGTTAGCTGAATCTTCAGTATCTGAGTGCCAGCCGATCATCATCATGTCTGCTGAACATAGGTCAAATTCAGGCCAGTACTGTGCTTTAGGCATAGTCTTAAGATCAACTTTGATACCAATCTTAGATAGCATTGCCGCAGACGCTTGCGCTACTTTCGCATCGTTCACGTAACGGTTGTTTGGTGCCATCATAGTTAGCGTAAAGCCATCTTCGTAGCCCGCTTCTTTCATCAGCTCTTTCGCTTTTTTCAGGTCGTAACGAGGAACTAGGTCTTCGTTGTGACCCGCGTAGCCTGTTGGGCTTTGCTGACCAGCGGCTGTCGCGAAACCTTTCATGATTTTCTTAACAATACCTTCATTGTTAATCGCATGAACGATTGCTTGACGAACGCGCACGTCTTTCAGTGCTTCGTTGCTGTTTTGGTTCATTTGGAACGTGATGATACGAGTACCAGGTAGCGTTACTAGATCGATGTTCTTAGCGTTTTTAACACGCTTGTGATCGTTTGGTGCTACTGGGTGAATCATATCAACGTCACCAGAAAGAAGTGCTGCAACACGTGTTGCGTCTTCTTTGATTGGCACAAGTGTTAGCTTGTCTACGTTGCCTTCAGTTTCTGTGTCCCAGTAATCGTTGAAACGCTCGAACGTTACTTTAACGCCTTGCTCACGCTGCGTTACGATGAATGGACCAGTACCTGAAACGTTAGTCGAAGCGAACGAGTTACCGTGCTTAACTAGCTCAGACTTGTCTTTACCTTCCGCTGTTTGGCCAGAGTAGAACTTGCTGTCCATTGGGAAGATGTACGTTGCTGTTTGTAGTACTAGTGGGTAAGCCGCTTTAGAAATAAGCTCAACTGTGTAGTCATCCACTTTTACCATTTTTTCGTATGGCGTGAAGATAGACTTAAAGTCTGGAGAAGCTTGTAGACGTTCAAAAGTCCACACAACATCATCAGCAGTCAGTTCGTTACCAGAGTGGAATTTCACACCTTTACGTAGGTTAAAGCGGAAAGTCGTTTCATCAACACGCTCCCAGCTAGATGCTAGGCGGCCTTCAAAATCCATCTCTTTTGTGAAACGTACTAGAGGGTCAAACACCATGTGAGACATTTGCAGTGTGCCACCAGACAGCTGCTCGTGCGGGTCAAGTGATACAGGGTCAGCTGCGTAGCCAACGGTAATATCTGCTGCTGCTGCACTAAAGCTTAGGCCAGCTGCCATTAAAGCTACTGCTAATTTGCTTTTCATGGTTTTCATTGCATAACTCCTTCATGCGGGAATCCAGATCCCTAGTTGTTGTATTTGCGTCTGTTTATTGTTTTTAGCAAGCTAAACTCCAGCCTGCTGATTTTTATACCGCGGCTTGTGCCACTGCTTTTTCTTCTCTTAAACCTGTAAATTCAGGCATTAAAGAAATTAGGTGTTTGCTGTATTCATGCTGAGGCGATTGGAATAGCTGCTCGGTTGGCGCGACTTCCAATAGCTCTCCCATTTGCATCACACCAACACGATCACACATTTGGCGAATAACCGGTAAATCGTGACTGATGAACAGCATGGTTAGGTTTAGCTCGTCTTGTAAGTCTTTTAATAGGTTGAGGATCTGAGCCTGTACCGACACATCCAGTGCCGACGTAGGTTCATCACAAATCAAAAGACGAGGGCGAGTTGCCAAGGCGCGAGCGATAGAAATACGCTGACGTTGGCCACCTGAGAATTCGTGTGGGTACTTAACCCCGGCCATTACGCCCAAACCAACGTGCTCTAGTAGATCGTTCACGATCTGACGAGTTTCATTCTCGTTACGCGTAAGTTTATGGAATCGGATAGGCTCAGCAATGATGTCGAATATCTTCATTCGAGGGTTCATTGATGTGTAAGGGTTTTGGAAAACCATCTGCATTTGGCGACGCATTGGGCGACGCTCTTTTTCAGATTTAAGCCCAGTCAGGTCAACGCCTTCAAACGTTACCTTGCCTGAGTTGGGTGCGTACAAGCCAGCAATCACACGAGCAATCGTTGATTTACCTGAGCCTGACTCACCTACTAAACCAAACGTTTCGCCTTCATGCACTTCAAAGCTCACGTTGTTTGATGCTTGAACGTACTCACGACGGCTCTCAAAGAAAGAATCTTTGGTGGTAAAGCGTAAGTGCACGTTTTCAACATTCAACAATGGGCCAGTGTAATCACGGTGATCTTGGCTTTGGCCTAACCAGTGGTTCTTCACATCCAATGGCTCCATCTCGTGCGCTTCTTCGATGTAGCTCACAAGAGGGAAACGATCAAGTTTACGGTCTGAACGTGGAACCGCTGAGATAAGACTGTGTGTGTATGGGTGTTCAGGAGTACCAAGGACTTTCGCCGTCGGGCCAAACTCAACTAAGTCACCACGATACATAACGGCTACGCGGTCGGTAACGTTTGATACCACGCCCATGTCGTGCGTGACCAACATACAACCTACGTTCTTCTTGATACATAGGTCGCGAATCAACCCCAAGATTTGATCTTGAATAGACACATCCAGTGCCGTCGTTGGTTCATCTGCGATGATAAGGTCAGGTTCACCAGCCAATGCGATCGCGATAACCACACGCTGACGCATACCGCCAGAGAACTGGTGTGGGTACTGCTTTAAACGGTTTTCAGGTTGTGGGATACCCACTTGGTTCATCAAGTCTAATGAGCGCTGGTAGGCTTCTTGATCCGAAACCTTCATGTTGGCATGAATCGTCTCTTTTAACTGCTGTTCTACTGTGAATAGAGGGTTAAGAGACGTCATTGGATCTTGGAAGATAAAACCAATCTTTGAGCCGCGAACAGAACGCATCTGTTCAGGAGATAAACCAGAGACTTTTTCGCCGTCCAGAAATACCTCGCCGCTAGCAATGCGGCCTGGAGGGCTCAGCAAATCGATCACAGCATTACCTACTGTTGATTTACCTGCACCAGACTCGCCTACAACACCAACAATCTCACCACGTTCAATGTTGAACGAAAGTGATTTAACTGCGGCGTGAACTCCATGACGAGATGGGTATTCGATACGAAGATTTTTTACTTCTAAAAGTGACATTACCAGACCTCTACTGCTTTGGCAGCTTTCTGCCCTGTCTGCAAAATTGAATCCATTCTTACCAGAATATTGTTCTGATATTTTATACGGTTGACAATTTGGCAAATAATTCACAGAAAAGCAACAAAAATAGGATAAAAAGTCGACATTAAACGCTTAGCAAGCAAAAGTACCACATAACTATTCACCTAAAGAGCATATAGTAAGAAAAATCAACATTATATTATCGGCAAGAAATACTCACAAACTCCTTACCACTACTTACTTGTAGAGTTAAAGCCGTGCTTCAAAGCAGATCTCACTACCAGTCACTAAAAACAAATAATTATTCTAAAAAACAATTAACACTATAGAAACAAACGCTGATTTTGTTAATTTGAACAAATAAAACAACCAGATACACGTTAATTAACCATACATTTAACCATTTGTATTATTTTGGTAAATACAAAACAGATAAACGAAAGGCCTAATAAATCAGAGGAGTTTTTGAACGACCAAATGCGTAGAAAGCTGTCAAATTCAGGCCTTAGTGAGCAAATTTAGGGTTAGATTTAATTTTTCATAAAAGTCTTTAGACCAAACCCATTAATATGTCTAATTATTGAGTGCGTCACTTATATAAAATTAGATATAGATCTACACATTTGATAAAGAAAGCAACTCCGTATCAGTACCATAATCAAGCAGATCGATAAGAATCTGTCTTATATAAGAAGGGGGATACAGAGGCGACACCAGACAAGGTGCCGAAGCAGGTAAGATCTCAGCATTCAAAATCGATAAAAACTAAAACGACAGATGTAAAAAAGCCCCAATCTTTCGACTGAGGCTTCTTAAGTGATCGGTGAAGAGACATTCTTTGAACATCAGGCGAACCCCACTCTGTTCAAGTTATCTAAATTTCAGATGTAAAAAAGCCCTAGTCTTTCGACTAGGGCTTCTTAAGGTGGTCGGTGAAGAGGGATTCGAACCCCCGACCCTCTGGTCCCAAACCAGATGCGCTACCAAGCTGCGCTATTCACCGAGACGTTTCGTTTGATTTCTCAAACTGGGAACTTCAAAGAAGCTACCAAAATTAATGGGGTGGCTAACGAGATTCGAACTCGCGACCACCGGAATCACAATCCAGGGCTCTACCAACTGAGCTATAGCCACCACTAATTTTTTATATAACCGCTTAAAAGCGATTATTGAAATAGTGGTCGGTGAAGAGGGATTCGAACCCCCGACCCTCTGGTCCCAAACCAGATGCGCTACCAAGCTGCGCTATTCACCGACTAGTTTTGTATCGACTCTTGGGAATAATGAATCAACACTGGAAGCCGAAGCTACCGATATTTTGTAAAGAAAGAATGGGGTGGCTAACGAGATTCGAACTCGCGACCACCGGAATCACAATCCAGGGCTCTACCAACTGAGCTATAGCCACCATTGTTTCTTTTTGCCAATTTCTCGCTTACCGAAGTAAGAGACCGGATGGCGCGCCTGAAAGGATTCGAACCTTCGGCCTTTGGCTCCGGAGGCCAACGCTCTATCCAGCTGAGCTACAGGCGCATGCCCTGTCGGCGGAGTGGAATAATACGTATATCACCCAATGCCGTCTAGTACTTTTTTAACTTTTTTTTCTGTTTGGTCTCTTTTTCGACAGTTAATATGTGATAAACCCCTTATTTGAGTACTACAACCCGCCACAGCTTATAAGTTGTTGTTTATTGCAACAACTTATCGGGATATAATCACCCATTATTTACATTGGTTTAACAGTTGCTCTTTGCTGGTTAAAGCCAAAACACCCTTCCAACACTATAAATTGGTAAGCATGTACTTACCTTGGGAATGTAAAGTGAGTTTAATGGATATGTCTCGTCGAATTTTAAGCGTTGTCATCGCAGTTTTAACCTTTTCAACTGGCGCAATGGCTGCAGGCCTTAGCGAAGCAGAGCACGATGCAATTGCTGAACGCATCAAACCAGTTGGCCAAGTTTACCTAGTCGGCAGCGAGCCAGTAGCCGCAGAACCAACAGGCCCTCGTGATGGCGCAGCAGTTTACGGTACCTTTTGTATCGCTTGTCACGCATCTGGCGTAAGTGGCGCACCTAAAACAGGTGATGCTGGTGACTGGGGTCCTCGTATTGCTCAAGGTCGCGACATCCTAGCTGACCACGCAATCAACGGTTTCAATGCGATGCCAGCGAAAGGTTCATGTATGGACTGTTCAGACGACGAAATCAAAGATGCTATCGAGCACATGATTGCCGGTCTGTAATTTACCGATCTATAATTAAAAATGCCAGATTCAAAAAAGGTGACCTCATGGTCACCTTTTTTATTGGCTTCTATATAGTGCTATTGAAGTAGGGCATTACTTCTTGTTGAACATCGCTCGAATATTCGCAATGTGCGCCTGCCCTTTTTCCATTCTTTCTTCAGCGGATTGAGGCTTCTTAACGCTTTCCCACTCCACATCATCGTGCGGCAGCTCGTCTAGAAAGCGGCTTTGTGTTGGCTTAATCAATTCACCATATTGACGACGTTCACGACACTTAGTAAAAGTCAGCTCTTTCTGCGCTCGAGTAATCCCCACATACATAAGACGACGTTCTTCTTCTACGTTGCCTTCATCAACACTGGTTTGGTGCGGCAAGATGCCCTCTTCTGCTCCCATCAGGAATACATACGGGAACTCTAGGCCTTTCGATGCATGCAATGTCATTAATTGGACTTGATCTGCATCGTCATCATCCTCACCACGCTCCATCATATCGCGCAGCGTTAAACGTTGAACCACCTCGCGCAGGGTTTTCTCTTCTTTGTCGTAGTTGTCACCCTCAAGATCGGCCACAATCCAACTATAGAGATCAGAGACGTTCTTCATTCGCATTTCAGCGGCTTTCGGGCTCGCTGAGGTTTCGTACAACCAATCTTCGTAGTTGATGTCACGAACCAAAGAACGAACGGCTTCAACCGTGTTGCCACGCTCTGCATTATCTGAGATACGAACAATCCAGTCACCGAAACGGCGTAGATTTTCTAAACCACGCCCTGTCAGTGTCTGCTCTAAGCCCATCTCAAAGCTGGCTTCAAACAGGCTCTTACCACGCATATTGGCGTAACTGCCTAATTTCTCAAGCGTCACCGGACCAATCTCACGACGCGGTGTGTTTACAATACGTAAGAAGGCGTTGTCATCATCAGGGTTCACCAACACACGTAGGTAAGCCATGATGTCTTTAATCTCGGCTCTCGCAAAGAAAGAGGTACCGCCAGAGATCTTGTAAGGCACACGGTTCTGCATCAAGGCTTTCTCTATCAAGCGAGATTGGTGGTTACCACGGTAAAGCACTGCGTAATCTTTATATTCAGTACGGTTCAAAAACTTATGAGCGATGATCTCACCGGTAATACGCTCGGCTTCATGCTCTTCATTCTTAGCGTTCAGTACCTTGAGCTTTTCACCGTCTGGGATCTCTGAGAACAGTGACTTTTCATAAACGTGTGGGTTGTTGGCGATCAAGATGTTCGCCGCACGTAAGATTCGACTGGTTGAACGATAGTTTTGCTCGAGTTTGATCAAACGAAGATTCGGATAGTCCTCACCCAACAACACCAAGTTTTGCGGTTTTGCACCACGCCATGAATAGATAGATTGGTCATCGTCACCTACTACCGTCAAGCGACCACGCTCTCCCACCAGTAAACGAACCAACTCATATTGGCTGGTGTTGGTATCTTGGTATTCATCGACCAGCAAATAACGGATACGCGACTGCCAGCGCTCACGCACCTCTTGATTGGTTTTCAGTAGTAATACCGGCATCGCAATCAGATCATCAAAATCGAGTGCGTTGTATGCCTTCATCTGCTTCTGGTACATCTCAAAACAGAATGCAAACAACTGCTCTTGTTCGCCTTGAGCTCGAGCTTTCGCCTGATCTGGCGTCAGCATGTCATTTTTCCAATTCGAAATGGTGCTCATTAAAGCGCGCAGTAAATCCTTATCACCATCGATCTGTCTCTCTGTTAGCTCTTTTAATAGCGCTAACTGGTCTTGGTCATCAAACAGAGAGAAACCCGCTTTCAAACCCAGCGCTTTGTACTCGCGACGAATGATGGTTAAGCCCATGGTATGAAAGGTCGAAACAATCAGCCCTTTCGATTCACCCTTACCCAGAGTTTGCCCAACACGCTCTTTCATCTCGCGTGCCGCTTTATTGGTAAAGGTTACCGCTGCAATATTGCGCGCCTTATAGCCACACTCTTGAACCAAGTAAGCGATCTTATTCGTGATAACACGTGTTTTACCGGATCCAGCACCCGCTAATACTAAGCAGGGGCCCGAAACATATTTCACGGCTTCATCTTGTCTTGGGTTCAGTTTCATTTGATTCTCAGTTTGGTCTAGAGGGGCGAATTCAATTGCGCGCCTATAATAATGCTGCAACAGCGCGAATGCTACGTTCTCTTATACAAGATTTTTACGCTGATTATGTAAAACTTTGTTGCACATGTGTGTGGTTATTAGGCTATAATGAATGAACGTTCATTCATTGGTGATTGAAATATGACAACTCATGCACCTCGGGATAAACGCCAGCAAATACTTTCTGCAGCTGAAAAGCTAATTGCAGAGGTCGGTTTCCAAGGCCTTTCAATGCAAAAATTAGCCAAAGAAGCGGGAGTAGCTGCAGGCACTATCTATCGCTACTTCGATGATAAAGAGCATTTGATAGAAGATGTTCGAATGCTCGTGACTCAAAGAGTAGCTGATGCTGTTCAAGAAGGGGTTAATGATTCGGATCCAATTAAACAACGCTACCGTACTATGTGGTTGAACATATGGAACTTAGCAGGAACGAATTTAGCCGCAATAAAAAATCGGGTTCAGTATGACTCTCTACCCATCACAAATAGCCTAAACTTCAGGGAACTAGAACGTAAAATGTTTGCCCAAGTTGAGCTGCTATTTAATGAGGGGAAAGAACAAGGATTGTTTAAACCACTTAACAATGAAGTATTAGGTGGATTGAGCTTGGCGGCTAGTGTTTCTCTAGCACGCAAGCATTCTTTAGGATTTTACCAACTTGATGAGGCAGAACTAGAATCTGCAATCGAAGCCAGTTGGGACGCAATAATTAAACACTAGATCGGAGTTTTGACCATAATGAAAAAGTGGACTTTCTTCATGTTACTCATCGCTGTACTACTTTTCGGCAGCGTTATTGGGTTTAACATGTTCAAACAACAAAAAATTGCTGAGTATATGGCCAACCGCCCTGAACCAGAGTTTCCAGTAACGGTAACTGAAGTTCAGCCGATCGACTGGGTTCCTGTGATTGAAGCTATCGGCTTCATCGAACCTAACCAAGGTGTGACACTAGCGAACGAAACCAGCGGTGTTATTGACCAGATCTCTTTCGAGTCAGGTACTGATGTTAAGAATGGTCAGCAACTGGTACGTCTTGATTCTGACGTAGAGAAAGCAAACCTAAAGAGTTCTGAAGCTCGTTTGCCTGCTGCGAAAGCAAAATACAAGCGTTACCAAGGTCTATTCAAGAAAGGTTCTATCTCTAAAGAAGCGTACGATGAAGCAGAAGCAAACTACTTCTCTCTATCTGCTGATATTGAAAGCCTGAAAGCCTCGATCGAACGCCGTGAAATTCGCGCACCTTTTGATGGCAAGGTTGGTATTCGTAACGTATACCTAGGTCAATACCTACAATCGGGTACCGATATCGTTCGTTTAGAAGACACCAGTGTCATGCGCCTGCGCTTCACAGTTTCTCAAACAGATATCTCTCGCATTAATGTTGGCCAGGCTATCGACATCTTTGTTGATGCTTACCCAGAAAAACCGTTTGAAGGCTCTATCAGTGCTATTGAACCTGCAGTAAGCATCCAAAGTGGTCTTATCCAAGTTCAAGCGGATATTCCAAACAATGATGGCAAGCTTCGTAGTGGCATGTTCGCTCGAGCTAACATCATTCTGCCTAAACTAGAGAACCAAGTAACTCTGCCTCAAACAGCGATTACTTTCACTCTATACGGTGACAATGTTTACATCCTGACTGAAGAAGACGGCGTTCAACGTGTTGCTCAACATGTTGTGAAAGTAGGTGAGCGTACAGCTGATATTGCACACATCCTTGAAGGCGTTAAAGCCGGCGATACGGTTGTAACTTCTGGCCAAGTACGTCTAAGTAACGGTGCCAAAGTTAAGGTTGTTGAAAGTGATGCAATCACTCCACCATCTGAAACACCTAAGCTGTAACTGGAGGCACAATGCGCTTTACTGATGTTTTTATTAAACGTCCAGTTTTAGCGGTATCCATCAGCTTTTTGATTGCGCTGCTTGGCTTACAAGCAATCTTCAAAATGCAGGTGCGTGAATACCCTGAAATGACGAATACCGTTGTAACCGTAACCACGAGTTACTACGGTGCAAGTGCCGATCTTATCCAAGGCTTTATCACCCAGCCCCTCGAACAGGCTGTGGCTCAAGCGGATAACATCGACTATATGACTTCTTCTTCTGTACTCGGTAGTTCGACTATTACTGTGAACATGAAGTTGAACACCGACCCAAATGCGGCGCTGTCTGACATACTGGCCAAGACTAACTCGGTACGTTCTCAGCTTCCTAAAGAAGCCGAAGATCCAACCGTAACCATGTCTACCGGTTCAACGACAGCGGTACTCTACATTGGTTTTACCAGTGATGAGTTGGTGTCGAGCCAAATTACCGACTACCTAGAGCGTGTAATCAACCCGCAACTATTCACGGTAAATGGTGTATCGAAAGTTGACCTATATGGTGGTATGAAATACGCACTGCGCGTGTGGCTAGACCCATCAAAAATGGCGGCGGTAAACCTAACTGCAACTGACGTTATGGCGGTATTGGATGCGAACAACTACCAATCAGCTACGGGTCAAGCAACGGGTGAATTTGTTCTTTATAACGGCAGTGCCGACACGCAAGTATCGAACACTGAAGAGTTAGAGAACTTAGTCGTTAGAAGTGGTGAAGGTGAGATTATTCGTCTGTCTGACATCGCTAAGGTTTCTCTAGAGAAAAGCCACGACGTTTACCGTGCAAGTGCGAACGGTCAGGAAGCGGTTGTTGCAGCAATTAATGCGGCACCAAGTGCGAACCCAATCAACATCGCTGCAGATGTACTTGAGCTTCTTCCTCAACTAGAGAAGAACCTACCAAGCAACATCTCTATGAACGTAATGTACGATTCAACCATTGCAATTAACGAGTCAATTCAAGAGGTTATCAAGACCATTCTTGAAGCGGCATTAATCGTATTGATCGTAATTACCTTGTTCCTAGGTTCATTCCGAGCGGTACTGATCCCTATCGTTACTATCCCACTATCTCTGATTGGTGTGGCAATGGTAATGCAGGCAATGGGCTTCTCTTGGAACCTGATGACGCTACTGGCAATGGTACTCGCCATCGGTCTGGTGGTAGATGATGCGATCGTAGTACTTGAGAACGTCGACAGGCATATCAAGCTCGGGGAGTCCCCTTTCCGCGCTGCGATCATTGGTACTCGTGAAATTGCGGTGCCTGTTATCGCAATGACACTAACGCTAGGTGCGGTATACGCTCCAATCGCGATGATGGGTGGTATCACGGGCTCGCTATTTAAAGAGTTCGCATTAACCCTAGCCGGTTCTGTATTTGTATCGGGTATCGTGGCACTTACGCTATCGCCAATGATGTGTTCAAAAATGCTAAAAGCTCACGCTGAACCGAGCAAATTTGAGCAGAAAGTTCATAGTGTTTTGGATGGCATGACTAACCGTTACGAGCGTATGCTTGGCGCAGTTATGAACCACCGTCCAGTGTTCATTGGTTTTGCGATCATCGTATTTGCAAGCTTGCCGATGCTGTTTAAGTTCATCCCTAGTGAATTAGCACCTTCAGAAGATAAAGGTGTAATCATGCTGATGGGTACTGCACCGTCGAATGCAAACTTAGACTTCATGCAAAATACCATGAACGACGTAAACAAGATTCTGTCTGATCAGCCAGAAGTAGCTTACGCGCAAGTGTTCACTGGTGTTCCTAATGCAAACCAAGCGTTTGGTATTGCATCTATGGTTCCTTGGAGTGAGCGTGAAGCAAGCCAATCTGAGGTAGCAAACCGCGTTGGTGGTTTGGTGAAAGATGTGCCTGGAATGGCAGTAACAGCCTTCCAAATGCCAGAGCTACCAGGTGCGGGTTCAGGTCTTCCAATTCAGTTTGTTATTACAACACCAAACAGTTTTGAGAGCTTGTTCCAAATCACCACTGACATCTTGACTGATGTAGCGACCAACCCACTGTTCGTATACTCGGATCTCGATCTGAACTATGACTCAGCAACGATGAAAGTACACATCGACAAGGATAAAGCGGGCGCTTACGGCGTGACCATGCAAGATATCGGTATCACGCTAGGTACCATGATGTCAGATGGCTACGTAAACCGTATCGACTTGAATGGTCGTTCTTACGAGGTTATCCCTCAGGTTGAACGTAAATTCCGTTTGAACCCAGAATCGATGAATAACTACTACGTACGTGCTGCGGACGGTAATGCTGTACCACTAGGCAGTTTGATTACGATAGATGTTGTGGCAGAGCCTCGTTCTCTTCCTCACTTCAACCAATTGAACTCAGCTACGATTGGTGCAGTACCAGCTCCAGGCGCTGCAATGGGTGATGCAATTGCATGGTTTGAAGACACGGCGGCGAATAAGCTTCCAAGTGGCTACAACCACGATTACATGGGTGAAGCGCGTCAATACGTAACTGAAGGTAGCGCACTTTACGCGACCTTTGGTCTAGCACTGGCTATCATCTTCTTGGTACTAGCGATTCAGTTTGAATCTCTGAAAGATCCACTGGTTATCATGGTATCTGTACCACTGGCGATCTGTGGTGCCCTAATCGCTCTGGCTTGGGGTGCGGCAACGATGAACATCTACTCGCAAGTAGGTTTGATCACCTTGGTCGGTCTGATTACCAAGCACGGTATCTTGATCTGTGAAGTTGCAAAAGAAGAACAGTTGCATCATCACAAGACTCGTATCGAAGCGGTAATGGAAGCTGCGAAGGTTCGTCTTCGCCCAATCCTGATGACAACAGCTGCGATGATCGCGGGTCTAATCCCACTGATGTACGCAAGTGGTGCGGGTGCAGCTCAGCGCTTTAGTATTGGTATCGTAATCGTTGCTGGTCTAGCGATTGGTACTATCTTTACGCTATTTGTACTGCCAGTGATTTACAGCTACTTGGCTGAAAAACACAAACCTCTACCTGTATTTGTTGAAGACAAAGATCTAGAAAAGCTAGCTCGTGTCGATGAAGCAAAAGCGGCACACAGAGAATTAGCTGATAATAAGTAATCGCTAAGTCGTATTAACAATAAAAAGGCTACTTCGGTGGCCTTTTTTTATACGCCATAGGCGACATCTCAAGTGTGATTAAATAGAATAGTGGTAAATATACAGGAGTTTTAATTGATATGTTTGATCCAAAAAAACTAGAGCAGATTGCTAAGCAGATCCACGATTCTATGCCTCAACCAGTAAAAGAGCTTGGTTCAGACGTAGATCAAAAAGTTCGTCAGGTTATCCAAGGCCAACTGAACAAGCTAGACGTTGTGAGCCGTGAAGAGTTTGATGTTCAAACACAAGTACTGCTTCGCACTCGCCAAAAGCTGACTGAAATGGAACAAAAGTTAGCGGACTTAGAAGCAAAGATTGCTGATAAGTAAGCATAAAGCAAGAAAACTGAAAGGGTTGGTGTGAAAGCACCAACCCTTTTGTATTTCTGAAGATCAATCAAGAACTGAAAATAGACAAAGACCTATCAAGCAATATTCATTTGATTGATTTTTAAGACTTTGTTACTAAAAGCAAAAAGGCTTGGTCAACGGCGACCAAGCCTTTCTATTAGATGTTGTGTTGCTTATTTATAACTCCAACCTGTAAGGAGTTAGTGATACTGCTTCGCTTATTCTGCAAATTTATCAGTATCTAAGCGACTCATTAACCGCCTACAGCGATACGCTTCATGTCGCTCATGTAGCTACGCAGCTCTTCACCAATGTACTCTACAGGGTGGTTACGGATAGCTTCGTTTACTTCAATTAGCTTAGCGTTATCAACTTGGTTAGATGTTTCACCTAGACCACGGCCGATTACGTCTGTCGCTACAGAAGGCATGAACTTCTCACGTAGTAGCGGTGTTGCTACGTTAGCGAATAGGTAGTTACCATACTCAGCAGTATCAGAGATTACAACGTTCATTTCGTAAAGACGCTTACGAGCAACTGTGTTTGCGATTAGTGGAAGCTCATGTAGAGATTCGTAGTAAGCAGACTCATCGATGATACCAGATGCAGTCATAGCTTCGAATGCTAGCTCAACACCAGCACGAACCATAGCAACCATTAGGATACCGTTGTCGAAGTACTCTTGCTCTGAGATTTCTACGTCAGAAGCTGGGTAGTTTTCGAATGCCGTTTCGCCGGTCTCTTCACGCCAGCCTAGTAGGTTCACGTCATCGTTCGCCCAGTCAGCCATCATTGTGCTAGAGAAGTGACCAGAGATGATGTCATCCATGTGCTTGTTGTAAAGCGGACGCATTAGGTCTTTAAGCTCTTCAGAAAGCTCAAACGCTTTAACTTTAGCTGGGTTAGATAGGCGATCCATCATGTGAGTTACGCCACCAAACTTAAGTGCTTCAGTGATCGTTTCCCAACCGTATTGTAGAAGCTTGCCTGCGTAGCCAGGTTCGATGCCATCAGCGATCATCTTCTCGTAAGATACGATAGAACCCGCTTGTAGCATGCCACAAAGGATAGTTTGCTCACCCATCAGGTCAGATTTAACTTCAGCTACGAATGAAGATTCTAGGCAACCTGCACGGTGACCACCAGTACCCGCAGCCCAAGCTTTAGCGATATCCCAACCTTCACCTTTAGGGTCGTTTTCTGGGTGAACAGCGATAAGTGTTGGTACACCGAAGCCACGCTTGTACTCTTCACGTACTTCAGAACCAGGACACTTAGGCGCAACCATAACAACAGTAAGGTCAGAACGTAATTGCATGCCTTCTTCAACAACGTTAAAGCCGTGAGAGTAACCAAGAGCAGCGCCTTGCTTCATTAGAGGCATTACTGTTTCAACAACGTTTGTGTGTTGCTTATCAGGAGTAAGGTTGATTACTAGGTCTGCTTGAGGGATTAGCGTTTCGTAGCTACCCACAACAAAGCCGTTTTCATCAGCATTTTTGAATGATTGACGCTTTTCATCAATTGCCGCTTGGCGTAGAGCGTAAGATACGTCTAGACCAGAATCACGCATATTTAGACCTTGGTTTAGGCCTTGAGCACCACAACCAACAATTACGATTTTCTTACCTTCAAGGTATTCAGCTTCTGTCGCGAATTCTTCACGATCCATAAAGCGGCAACGACCTAATTGGTCTAGTTGTTCACGAAGGTTTAATGTATTGAAATAGTTAGCCATTCTAGGGCACTCCTTTAAAAATAAGTCCGTAAGGTCGATATCTCTCTATCGAATGACTTCATACTAAAACAGACACTCCGTTGCTGAAAGTGATATATTCACAATTAGTTATTGCAATAAATGCAACATGGAAACGATCGCAGAACATGAACATAAAATCTCTACAATTATTTATACATTTATGCGACAGCAAGAGTTTCAGCAAAACCGCTGCTGCTATGCACGTCAGTCCTTCAGCGCTGAGCCGTCAGATACAAAAGCTTGAAGAGGAAACAGGACAAGAACTGCTAATCAGAGACAACCGCAGTGTTGATCTGACCCCTGCAGGAAAACACCTATTGCCTGTAGCATTGAGCATCGTGGGAGAGTGGCAGCAATATAACCTTCACCTGAAGGGCGGAGAGCAAGAGCTTAAAGGTGAGATACGTATATTTTGTTCAGTAACGGCTAGCTACAGTCACCTACCTGAACTCATAACCGAATTTAGGGCTATTCATCCGTATATTGAATTTAAGCTCTCTACTGGCGATCCAGCACAATCCATCGACAAGATCTTAAACGATGAAGCAGATATCGCTATCTCAGCAAAGCCAGACATCCTTCCTTCAAGGTTAGAATTCGAGACCATCAGCGATATTCCACTGTCAGTCATCATTCCATCTGGTGTGAGTAGCTTTAGCCAGCAACTGCAATCTGATAAACCAAACTGGAATGAGGTGCCTTTTATCATCCCAGAAGCAGGAACTGCCCGAGAACGTGCAAACGCATGGTTCAAAAAGATGAAGATAAAACCCAATATTTACGCTCAGGTATCTGGTCATGAAGCGATCGTCAGTATGGTTGCCCTTGGTTGTGGGGTTGGTATAGCCCCTGATGTCGTCATCAACAACAGCCCGGTACGTGACAAAGTAGACCGCTTAAAGATAGAGCCAATCAAACCATTTGAGTTAGGGGTGTGCTGTAAGCGAGCACAATTAGAAAACCCATTAATTAGAGCATTTTGGCAGGTCGCCGAAGGGAAATACCTGCAAGACTAGTTATCTATAAGTGATAACTAGCAGGTGTGGAGTCACAGATAAAGAGCACACTAGTGCTCTTTTTTGTTTTGCTAAACGACAGATATGAAAAAAGCCCGCTGATTTCTCAGCGGGCTTTTCAATGGTGGTGGAGGGATAGGGATTTGAACCCTAGAACCGCTATTAACGGTTGCCGGTTTTCAAGACCGGTGCTTTCGACCACTCAGCCATCCCTCCAACAAATTGTCATCAACAGATTAGTACACTGTTGAGGTTGCTACTTGTTATACAAGCAACGAAATTAAAGCCTGGCGATGTCCTACTCTCACATGGGGAAGCCCCACACTACCATCGGCGCTATTGTGTTTCACTTCTGAGTTCGGCATGGAATCAGGTGGGTCCACAATGCTATGGTCGCCAAGCAAATTTTAAAATTCGGAAAACTGTATTTAAAAGTCTCTTCAAACGCATTCAAGGTCTGTCTTTGAGTCCACAAAACCCCTTGGGTGTTGTATGGTTAAGCCTCACGGGCAATTAGTACAGGTTAGCTCAATGCCTCGCAGCAC